>QHOI01000129.1 GCA_003218705.1 Verrucomicrobiota bacterium
TCGAACGAAAACGTGGGCGAATCCTCCCGCATGATGTCCGCGATGTGCATGCTATTTGCGCTTATCTTCGTTCGTTCCGCGACTTGCGGTCAACTCGGCCAAGCACATTTTTGACCACGTGCGGTCGCACGCGGGCTCCGGCCGTATCGGTTTTAGGGCAAAATGGCGAACACTCGCGCCGGAAAGCCGGAGCCACCTTTTGGTTTCGGAAAACTTACCACTACGAGCGCTCCGGATTCCGGCGTCTGATCGAGGTTTGTCAGCAACTCGATCTGTCGTGGTTCGTGCTCAGAATGTAGGCTTCGAGGTCCTTGGTCGTGGCAAGCCCTGGACCGCTATCCGTAGTCTCGTACCCGGATGCTGTGATTTTCCGATCCTGGTAAAGAAATCCCAGCACCGGCAGGCTCCAGCCGGGATAGTGGGCCGTGCCTTTTGCATCTTTGTTCTCTATTTTTGCCGCGTCCGGCCAGCTTTTGCATCGGCAATCTTCAGTGTTCCGACATTAGCAAAGCCGGCAGCGCAGCTGAAATTTCATTTGGCTTTGTTAACTGATGCGACAGCAACAAGCCAACAACTTCCAATAACGCACAACAACTTTCGCCTTTTCGCCCGCGATCAAGGTTGTGTGCCGTTGTTGGCAGTGTTATCAACAGCTTGCTCTGCGGCTGCGTCTGGGCGTAGCGCTGGAGTTGTTGGCGAGGAGAAGGAGAAGAACTAATGGGCCCTCAACTAGAAACCCTAATTAGAAGTGCGAACAACTTCGCCGCCTTGTGCGAATTTAACTAATAGAGATCATGCCGCCAAACGCTGTCGCATCTACGCCCGAAGTCGCCGAGGGACCGATCCGGCAACGGACGGATTCGCCCGGGCGAACAACCGTCATGTCGCGAGTACCGGCGGAATCGACCGACAGTCTGTTTGAACGTGTTGCATGGCTTTATGCGTTCTGTCGCGAATGTCTTTTCCGCGACGATACCGACCGGATCATTTCAGCGCTTTGGCAAACGCAAACGCCGGCGGATGGAACGCGCGTGATTGAGCTTGGATGTGGACCAGGATTTTATTCCAGAAAACTCGCGCGACGGTTTCCGCAAATAGCTGTTACCGGGGTCGATCGTTCCGAGAGTCAGGTGCGCTCGGCACGCCAGCGCGCCGTCGCCCAAAATGTAAACAATTGCATCTTCGAACGTGTCAACGCGCTCGCATTACCGAGCGCGGATGCGTCCTTCGATATTTTGATTGCCTCACGCATTTTTACGGTGCTACCCGATCACGAGCGCGCGGTTGCCGAGATGTTTCGGGTATTGAAACCCGGCGGCCGGTGTTTTATTGCGGAACCACGTTATGCTTTTTGGGCGTCGATTCCGCTCATGGCCATGTGGTTGCTCGCCAGCGTTATCCATTCAGGGAACGGCTACCGCGAGCCAAGAAAAGCGACCGTGCTCAAGACCGAAGCCTTCAGCGATTTGTTCCGGCAATTGCCATGGAAAGCGGTCCGAATTTGGCAGGATGGGCGTTATCAGTACGCTCTTTGCGAGAAAAGCTGAGCGCGAATAACTCAGCCAAATGCAGCCCAGACATCGTGTTCTCGATCCCGCTACGCACGCCTCGATAGGAAACGATCTGTGTGCACTAGCGGTAATGACGAAGGCGCCGCGCGCTGGACAGGTCAAAACGCGGCTTGTGCCGCCACTTAGTCCGGAGGAAGCAGCCCAGCTCAATGTCTGTTTTCTTCGCGATACCGCGGCCGCAATTGCAAAAGCCTGTGGCACGACCGCGCGCGGCGTCGGTGTTTACACACCGATCGGCGCCGAAGCTGCCTACGCCGACATCCTGCCAAGCAATTTTGAGCTTCTTCCGCAGAGGGGTGACGGGTTTGGTGAACGGCTTGCCTTTGCGACAGCGGATCTCTTTCAGTGCGGGTTTGGTTCAGTCTGCCTGATCGACTCCGACAGTCCCACCGTTTCCACGGATGTTTATGCAGATGCGGTCAAAATGTTGTCGAAGGCCGGCGATCGGGTCGTGCTGGGCCCGTCAGACGATGGCGGGTATTACCTGATCGGCCTCAAACAAAAGCGGCCAGAATTATTCGAACGAATCGATTGGAGCACTGAGCGCGTTTTGGATCAGACAAAAACGCGCGCGCGTGAGCTCAACCTCGATGTGTCCGTGTTACGAACGGGATACGATATCGATGATGCCGCAACATTGCGTCGGTTGTGTTATGAATTGCTTTCTAACCAATCGGAGCGCGACGTCGCGCCGAACACGCGGAAGTTTCTGGCTGCGGTCACGGCGCAGAAAAAATTGTAGGACAGTCGCTGCAACGCTAGCCTGCGTTCGCTCATGGCAAAGAACGAAAAACGGGCACTTGTGACCGGTGGCGCCGGGCTCATTGGGTCGCACGTTACCGATTTGCTGGTGCGCGAGGGCTGGAAAGTTCGCGTCCTGGATAATCTTGAGCCGCAGACGCATCGCCGCGGTAAACCGGCTTGGATCAATCCCAAGGTCGAATTCACTCACGGCGACATCCGCGACCGTGAAACGATCGCCGCTGCGCTGGATAAGATCGACGTCGTCTTTCACCAAGCCGCTTACGGCGGCTACATGCCCGAGATTTCGAAATACGTTCACGTTAACTCGTTAGGCACAGCCCAAATGCTCGAACTGATTCGCGAGAAGAATTTACCAATCAAAAAAATTGTGGTGGCGAGTTCGCAAGCCGTTTACAGCGAAGGCGCCGGCATTTGTCCGAAACATCAACTCGTCTTTCCAGCAGTGCGACCGGTCGAACAATTGCGAAAAGGCGATTGGGAAGTGCACTGTCCAATCTGCGGCGCGATCACCAAAAGCGCGCCCACTCCCGAGAACGCGCCAGTTGGCGGCGAAACGGTTTATGGTTTGACCAAAGTTGATCAGGAAAAGCTCGTGCTACTTTGGGGGAAACAAGTTGGGATCCCAACGATCGCACTGCGCTATTCGTGCACTTACGGACCGCGCCAATCCATCTTCAATCCCTATACCGGCGTCATCGCGATTTTCTGCACCCGCTTGCTCAACAATTTGCCGCCGGTGCTTTACGAAGATGGCGAGCAGACGCGCGACTTCTCGTTCGTCGAAGACATCGCGCGCGCGAACCTGCTCACGGCTGAGACCGATCACCTAGACGGACTGGCGGTGAATGTTGGGAGCGAGAAAGGCGTATCGATTCGCAAAGTTGCCGGAATCGTCTCCTCCGCCCTTAAGATCGACATCGAACCGGAAGCTCGCGGCGAATTTCGTCCCGGGGAGATGCGTCATCTCACCAGCGACACCGCGAGAATTCGTTCGGCCGGTTACCAACCGCAGATCAAGCTAGAAGAGGGAATTGAGCGTTACATCGATTGGATCCGTTCCCAATCCGATATCCGCGATTATTTCAGCGAAGCGGAGCAAATTCTAAAGAGCAAAGGCATCGTTCATCGCGTAGAAGTTGAGAATGCCTGAGACCGCTGGCATTCCGGATTTCAACTCTCCGGTTGGCGAGCACGCGCGCAAAGATTTTCCGATCCTGGATGCGGACATGACCGTGGCCGCAGCGCTCGACCGCATCCGGCGTGAAGGCGTCGGTGAGCGCGTTATCTATTTTTTCGCAGTGGATTCCGACAAACGTCTCGTTGGAGTGCTACCGACGCGCCGTTTGTTGACCGCGCCTCTCGAAACAGCCCTCCGCGAGATCATGGTGCGTCGCGTCATAGCCATTCCCGCGACTGCATCCGTGCTCGATGCCTGCGAGTTTTTCGTGCTCTACAAATTTTTCGCCTTCCCAGTGATTGACGAACAACGTCGCATTGTCGGCGTAATCGACGTCAGTCTGTTTGCCGAGGAAATCTTGGGCGAGCGCGAAGAGCAAACCCGCCCGGCCACGCCGATTCGCGATGATGTGTTTGAAGTCCTCGGATTTCATCTTGAACAAATCCGCGGCGCCTCGCCCTGGCGGGTTTTCCGATTTCGTTTTCCATGGCTGCTGGTAACCGTGGCCGCCGGCACAATCTGCGCGGTCCTGGCCGGCGCGTTTGAAGCAACTCTCGCGCGCAGTCTGGTGGTCGCGTTCTTTCTCACAATGGTGCTCGGCCTCAACGAGAGCGTCAGCGCCCAATCGATGAGCGTGACCATTCAGATGTTGCGGTCGGCACCGGTGACATGGGGCTGGTTTGCAACTGCGCTCCGTCGCGAATTGATGACGGCGATTCTGCTCGGATTGTCCTGCGGCAGTGTTGTTGCTGCGATCGTGTGGTTTTGGCGTAGCGATTTGCGCAGCGCCGGCGCCATTGGCGGAAGTATCGCCCTTTCCCTCGTGACGGCTTGTCTCTTCGGTCTTGGCGTTCCGTCACTCTTGCATCGGCTCAAGCTCGACCCAAAAATTGCTGCCGGCCCGATCACGCTCGCGCTCGCCGATATTTGCGCGCTCGTTTTATATTTCACGGCCGCACACATCGTTTTGCGATGACCAGCGTTTCCGTAATCATTCCGGCGCTGAACGAGGAAGAACCGATCCCTGGCGTCGTCCGCGAATGTTTCGAGACCAATATTCCGAGCGAAATCGTCGTCGTGGATAACGGCAGCACGGATCGAACGGCTGAACGCGCGCGCGGAGCTCGCGCAAAAGTCGTGAGCGAACCGCGACATGGTTACGGACGCGCCTGCCTCGCTGGAATACGTGCGCTGAAGCCTGAATGCGAGGTCGTCGTATTTCTCGATGGCGATGGCAGCGATTGCCCCGAATTCATGAATCAACTTGTCGATCCAATTACGGCGGGCACGCATGATTTCGTGACCGGTTCGCGCACGCGCGGTCAACGCGAACCCGGCAGCATGAATGTTCAGCAAATCTTCGCCGGCCGACTGGCCGGCTGGCTGATGTCGATCTTGTACGGCGTCCGCTACACCGACATGTGCCCATTTCGCGCGATCGGGCGCGATGCGCTCGAGAAATTATCGATGAAAGAAGAAACTTACGGCTGGAATTTGGAAATGCAGATGAAAGCCGCGCGACTCGGGCTACGAATTCTCGAAGTCCCGGTCAATCATCGACGACGCACTGGTGGCGTCTCCAAAGTTTCCGGCACATTGCGCGGAACGTTCGTCGCGGGTGCACGAATCATTGCGACATTTGCGCGCATCGCTACTGAGAAAAAGCCACAGATGAACACAGATTGACACCGATTTTGCAGAAAGACTCTACTTTCGATCTATGTTTCATCCGTGCTAATCTGTGGCGACAATGAGCCGATCAAAGGCGTTCTCTGCCGGATTGCTGGCGGGGCTTATTGCTGGAATCGCCATGACCGTCGTGATGTTGGTGCTCGCGTGTTGTGGTGTCGCCACGCCCCTCGCGATCATCGGCGACCGGCTTTCGGTTTTTATAAAGCCGGGTCCGTTCCTCTCGATCATGGGCCGCGTCGGCGGCTACAATCATCTTAAGCAACTCGGCGTTGGATCGACCATGGCCGGTCAGTTGTTCGTCGGCGCGCTCGCCGGCGCGATTTTCGGTCTATTGATGCGACGCAATCCGCAACGCCGCGTTACGGATTGGACGATGTCGATCTTCGTTGTGCTGCCGATAGCCGCGATCGCGATCGCGTTGTGGCCCGTGCTGGGCACGAGCTATATCGGGTTGCCGATTGCCTCTGGCGGCGCGGTTACGCTGATTGGGTTCGCGCTCAGCGTTTTGGTTTTTGAGCGGACACTCGTCGCGAGCTTTCACTTTCTCACGCGACCGGAAGCTGGGGCCGAAAGCGGCGAGTTTACGCCCGCAATTGGACGGCGCGCGTTAATCCTGGGCGGACTGGGCGTGCTGATTGCCGGCGGCGGCGTCGGGTTGTTAAGGAGACTTTATCGCATCGCCACGTTCAGTTACGACGGAACTCAATACAAAGGCCGCATCGTCCAACCGATCACGCCTAACGATTTATTCTATTGCGTGACCAAGAACGTGATCGATCCGCGCGTGAACGTCGACCTCTGGCATTTGGAAGTGAACGGGCTCGTCCAAAATCCGACCACGTATCGCTTTCAGGATCTGAAAGGATTCAATCAGGTCGAGCAGGAGACCACGCTGATGTGCATCAGCAACGGGCTCGACGCCGGTTTGATCAGCAACGCGGTTTGGAAAGGCATCACCCTGCGCGACCTGATCGATCCGGCCGGACCGATGGCGGATGCGCGACGTGTTCGCCTGTTTGGCGTGGACAATTACACCGACACCATTCCGCTCGAGAAAGCGCTCGATCCGACCACGCTGCTCGCCTGGGAAATGAATGGCCGCTCGTTGCCCGATCGCCATGGTTATCCGTTACGCGCAATTGTGCCGGGGTACTTCGGTGAAAAACATGTGAAATGGCTGACCCGCATCGAGCTCACCGGGGACAACGTAAAAGGCTTTTACGAGACCCAAGGCTGGGGCCCCGATTTCATGACACCGACAAGATCGAGAATCGACGCGCCCGATCACGAATCGCGTTTCTCGTTAGGCCAATTAAGTGGACCGATCGAAGTCAAAGGCATTGCCTTCGGCGGCGATCGCGGAATTTCGCGGGTGGAAATCAGCGACGACGACGGCGAAACCTGGACCGACGGCAACGTTCATTACCCCGGCACAAAATTAACCTGGGCGCTCTGGACCTACCAATGGCGGCCCGATGGTCCGGACGATTACACGCTTGTTGTCCGCGCGACTGACGGCGAAGGCGCCGTCCAGGAGTGGGAAGAAGACCGCAGTCCATTCTCCGGCGTGACCGGTTTTCATAAAATCACCGTTCACGTAACGGCGTAAAGGCTACTATCTTTGACATCTTGGGCACCAGGCTGTGGTGCGGCCGGCGACAGTAGCGTGGCGCAAAGGTGTGTGGTGAATCGGACAGATCCCGTCGCGTTTCCATTTTTGATGGATCAGCCAGGTGCGTGGCGGATCGGAGAAATCTTGGCCGAGCGTTTGCAAGGATCTGCGGACGACGAACTTTGTCGCGCGGAAAATCGCAGTGCGTTCGTGCGCGGATAATTTTGTGGTCCTTTTCGACGGCAGAACTTTTGCGCGCCAAAGAATTTCGTCGGCCATCCAGTTCCCGATTCCGGGAAAACCATGCTGCATGAGCAAGACGGCTTTGATCGGCGCTTTTCGGTGTCGATCGAGGAATTGATCGACGAATCTTTGGTCGAAGTCGCGTGAGTTGATTTCCGGAGCGTCGCTCTTCCACCACTCAGGTTCATCAGCGCCGTAATGAAAACGAACGCGACCGAATTGGCGCGAGTCAGTCAACACAAGCGCGTGATCGCGCTGAAAAAGCACGAGATGATCGTGCT
>QHOI01000130.1 GCA_003218705.1 Verrucomicrobiota bacterium
AAAAAAACTCAACCTCGTGCCCGACCATAACTTCAGCCTGCCCGCCGTGGCGGGTTGCCGATAATCATGCCGGGACAAAATTGAGTCCAATTTGCAGTCCCAAATGTACAAGAACGACCCCGAACGCATTCGGGGCCCGCTTCCAGCGGAATAACAAAATTAGCCCAGATTGAACCGCCGTCAACGCTGGTTTTGTTAATTTTTGGTGAGAAAATGCTTGCCCCGCATGTAGCCATGTTCAAAAGGCTTACGCAGGCATCCTCCGCAGAACAACTTCACGCCAACGGAGGCATGGTCGGGAATGGCGAGACCGACATACAATTTGCGCGGTTGCAGCGGGAACGTTTAGCATGCGGACATGCAACGCACTGACGGCCGTGCAGCTGATCAAGTCCGCGATGTGAGTTTCGAACTAAACATTGCGCCGCACGCAAGCGGTTCGGTGTTGGTGGCGATGGGCAATACCCGCGTGATCTGCGGCGTCATGGTGGAAGAAGTCGTGCCGCGCTGGATGAAGGAGCAAAACATCACCGGTGGCTGGCTGACGTCCGAATATTCCATGCTCCCTTATTCAACGACCACGCGTAAGCCGCGCGATATCATGAAAGGCCGGCTCGATGGCCGGAGCACAGAAATTCAGCGATTGATCGGACGATCGTTGCGCGCGGTTGTCGATCTTGAAAAACTCGGCCCGCGTACAATGTGGGTCGATTGCGATGTGTTGCAGGCCGACGGTGGAACCCGAACGGCCGCGATCACAGGCGCGAGCCTGGCCGTTACGATCGCGTGCCGAAAATTGGCGAAGGAAAAAAAACTCGATGCGCCGCCGATCAAGAAATTAGTGGCGGCTGTTAGCGCCGGCGTTCTTGATGGAAACGCGATTGTCGATCTTAATTACGAAGAAGACAAAGCCGTGACGGTCGATTTCAATCTGGTCGCGACTGAAGATGGCGATTTCGTCGAGGTGCAAGGTTCGGGCGAGGAAGCCATCTTCGCGCAGTCCCAGCTCGACGAGATGCTGGTGCTCGCGCGCAAAGGTATTGCCGATTTGATCGCCGCGCAGCGCGCGGTGCTGGCGCGGATCATGGTTTCACCTCCGGATTAATGGAGGGAGCGACAACGATGAATTGTAGGGCGTCTGTCTCAGACGCCATTATTATTTCGGTGGCGTTTCACAGAAACGCCCTACAATTGTTCCGCTCATGAAAAAAGCGCTGATCACCGGCATTACCGGCCAGGACGGAAGTTATCTCGCCGATTTGCTTCTGGAAAAAGGCTACGAAGTCCACGGGATCATTCGCCGCGCGAGCACGTTTAACACGTCGCGGATCGATCATCTTTACGCCGATCCGCACATCAACGGTGTGCGAATGTTCCTGCACTACGGCGATCTGGCGGACTCGGTGAACCTGGTAAAGCTGCTCTACGAACTTAAGCCGGAGGAGATTTACCATCTCGGTGCGCAAAGCCATGTGCGAGTGAGTTTCGACATTCCGGAATACACGTCCGATGTCACCGGTGTCGGCACGATTCGCATTCTGGAAGCGATCCGCGAAGTCGGATTGCGTTCGCGTTTTTATCAAGCTTCAAGCAGCGAAATGTTCGGCAAGGCACAAACGGTTCCGCAGAATGAAAAAACGCCGTTCTGGCCGCGCAGTCCGTACGGCGTGGCAAAAGTTTTTTCGTATTGGGCGACCGTCAATTATCGCGAGAGTTACGGTCTCCAGGCGAGCAACGGAATCCTGTTCAATCACGAAAGTCCGCGTCGCGGCGAAACTTTTGTCACCCGAAAGATTTCGCGCGCAGTCGCCGCGATTAAGCAGGGTCTGCAAAAGGAATTATTTCTCGGAAATCTGGAAGCGAAACGCGACTGGGGTTACGCGCCTGAATACGTGGAAGCGATGTGGCGGATCTTGCAGCAGGACGCCGGTGACGATTTCGTGATCGCCACCGGCGAAACACACACGGTTCGCGAGTTCGCCGAAGCCGCATTCGCGCACGTCGATCTTGGTTGGAAAAAGTACGTGAAACACGATCCGCGTTACGAGCGTCCAGCTGAAGTCGACTTACTGATCGGGGACGCGAGCAAGGCAAAGAAGGTTCTCGGTTGGGAACCGAAAGTGCGATTCAAAGATCTGGTTCGCATCATGGTCGATGCGGACATGGAATTACTCTCGCGAGAGACGCCGCGAAAACATCTCGGCAAGCTGCCGTAAGTACTTAACGAATCACGCCGATAGCGTGATTCGTCTCCGCCATTTGACTGGCGGAATTCAGCTCAGGGATAACGGTGACTAACGGAGATTGAATAATCGAAACTTGCGCACCCGGACCCACCTGACTGTAAAGATTGATGATGTCGACCGAGCGCATGCGAATGCAGCCGTAACTTGCCGGCCGGCCAATGTTCCGCTCTTCCGGAGTTCCATGAATATAAATGTCGCGGCGAAATGCATTCGAATTTCGAGCTTCTTGTCCGCGCAGCCAGATGATTCGCGTCACGATCGGGTCGCGCCCGGGCGCGTCCACTGGAATTATTTCGCCAGTCCGGCGCCGATCTTTGAAAACCGTTCCAGCCGGAGCGCCGTCGCCAATTTTGTCCGCGATCTCCAATTCACCCAAAGGCGTACCGTAACTTCCGGGGCGATCGCTCAATCCGAATTTGGAAGTCGAAATCGGATAGGTGGAGACGAGGTTGCCTTTTTGGAGCAGCGCCAGCTTTTGATCGCGCACACTGACGACGATGTGGTGCTCGGTGTCGCGAGGTGCAGCGCACGAAGCGAGAATGAGTGCGGCGCCGAACGCGAATCCGTACCGGACGACGATCCCAACTTTGCCCATGTCGATCTTACCCGCGCTCAAATCGGAAGAATTCTTCCGCAGTTGCCGTTGTTGCGCCAGCGATTTCTTCCAACCAAACGCCGCGAGCTCTCGCGATCTCTTCCGCGACCAGCCTCGTATGTGCTGGCTCGGAGCGTTTTCCGCGAAACGGAACGGGCGCAAGATATGGGCAATCGGTTTCGACCATGAATTTATCGAGCGGCACCTGAGCTGCGACGTCGCGAACTTGTTTGCCGTTTTTAAAGGTGACGATTCCGGTAAAAGAAACGAGATGCCCGAGATCGATGACTTCGTTGGCTTGATCGAGCGTGCCGCCAAAACAATGAAAGACGCCGCTGACTTGCCGGCCATAGTCTCGCAAAATCTCGAGCGTATTATCCCAGGCGTCGCGTTGATGAATCACAACGTTGAGGCGCAACGCCACGGCGAGATCGAGCAGTTGCTCAAATA
The DNA here is from genome assembly GCA_003218705.1 of Verrucomicrobiota bacterium. Lineage (GTDB taxonomy): Bacteria > Verrucomicrobiota > Verrucomicrobiia > Chthoniobacterales > UBA10450 > AV40. The sequence continues at coordinate 3,292 of QHOI01000130.1, forward strand.
ACTCGGCCTGTTTCGATTTATAAGCGCCATCTTCAATTCGCGCTTCGACTTGTTCTTCAGTTTCGCTTTGAAGTGCGTTGAAAACCTGGACGTGCTTCTGTTTCGCGGCTTCCACGCTGGGCAGACGATGATAATCAAGACCGATCTCACCGATCGCCACAACCCGCGAATTTTTCGCGAGCTCGCGCAACGGCGTGATCACATCCTCTGGTGCTTCGTGCGCGTAAGTCGGATGAACTCCGATCACGGCGAAAACGTTCGGATACTTTTCAGCAAGCTCGATCGCGCGCCGGCTGCTTTCGATGGAAGTGCCGATGGTGATGATGCGCGTGACGCCGGCATCGTTTGCGCGGCGAATCACATCATCGAAATCGTGTGCGAAATCCGGATAATCCAGATGTGCGTGGGTCTCGATTAGCATGACTCGTTGAAGCGTTGAAGGGATGAAGCGTTAAAGGGTGCGAAAGCCGCAGGGCCGGGAATCTTCCGCTTCAACACTTTTAACTCTTTAACGATGATCACCATTCGATGACGGTGCTCGCCCAAGTCAGCCCTCCGCCGAACACCACCATCAATACATAATCGCCATGTTTGATACGGCCGCTGCGATTTGCTTCGTCCAGCGCGATGGCGACGGCCGCGGCCGAAGTGTTTCCGTACTTGTCCAGATTCACGTAAAATCGCTCGAGCGGAATTTTCAATCGGTCGGCGATGGCTTCGATGATGCGCAAATTGGCTTGATGTGGAATGACGCAGGCGATGTCGTCCGCTGTTAGACCCGCGTCCGCCAAAGCTTTTCTAGAAGCCTTGACCATTGCGGTGACGGCTTGCTTGTAAACTTCCTTCCCGGTCATATGAATCGTCGCCAGATTCATATCGACGTTGTCCCGCGTGATCGGGCAACGCGATCCGCCGCCCGGCATAAATAAAATATCGGTGAATTGGCCGTCACTGCCGATATGCGTGCTGATAACGCCGTGGGCGCGACCCCGATGCTGCAGCACCGCTGCGCCGGCGCCGTCGCCGAATAAAACGCAGGTGTTACGATCGGTCCAATTTGTGATCGACGTTAATTTTTCCGCGCCGATCACCAACACGGTATCGTGGGTGTGCGAAGTGATGAACTGCTGCGCGATTTCGATTCCAAAAAGAAAACCGGCGCAGGCGGCGGAGACGTCGAGGCACGCCGCATTCTTCGCACCGATTTTCTTTTGCACGAAACAGGCCGTCGCCGGGAACAGCATGTCGGGCGTGGCCGTCGCGACCAAAATAAGATCGACCTCGTCCGGTTTAACTTTCGCTTGCTCGAGCGCTTGCAACGCCGCTTTTGCCGCCATGTCGCTGGTGAGCTCATCTTTGGCGGCGATGCGACGTTCTTTGATGCCGGTGCGAGTGGTAATCCACTCGTCGGAGGTGTCGACCATCCGCGACAGGTCCGCGTTGGTCAGGCGTTTCTCGGGCACGTAACTGCCGGTGCCGACGATCGAAACGGTTCGGCGCGCTTTACCGGAGTGCGGCCGCGGGTTCGAGCGAGGCTGTCGTTTCATGATAACGGCGGATTTCCTCGACGATATGCGGGTTGAGTTGATGTTCAATCGACTCGGCCGCCACCCGGAGCGCGTTCTTGATTGCGAGCGGGGTGCTCGCACCGTGCGCGATGATGCAAATTCCGTTTACGCCGAGGAGCGGGCTGCCGCCGTAGTATTCGTAGTTCGTTTTGTCTTTGATCGCTAGAAACGCGTGCTTGGCCAGAAATGCGCCGGCCTTGCGCCTGGTTGAACGTGTTAATTCGGCTTTTAACCATTTGAAGATCGCGACCGCGATCGATTCACACGTTTTCAAAATCACGTTCCCCACGAATCCGTCGCACACGACGACTTCCACTGGATCTTCGAACAGATGACGGCCTTCAATGTTGCCGCGGAAGTTAAGTGAAGTCTTCTTCAACATCTTGAAAACTTCCTTGGTCTTTTCAGTTCCTTTCACGTCTTCCTCGCCCAGCGAAATCAAACCGACCCTTGGACGTTTGTAACCAAGAACATGACGCGAATAAACCGAGCCCATGATCGCGTACTGCAAAAGGTGTTCGGGGCGCGCATCGATGTTGGCGCCGGCGTCCACTAAAACGAAGACGTTAAACTGCGTGGGGAGGACCGCCGCGATTCCCGGGCGATCAACTCCTTCGAGGGTGCGCAGTTTAATCATGCTCGCGGCAACGGCGGCCCCGGTATGTCCTGCGCTGACGATCGCATCCGCTTCGCCGTGTTTTACCAGATCGACCGCGCGACTTACGGACGAGTCTTTCTTGCGCCGCACGGCCGACCAGGCTCTGTCGCTCATGTCCACGACTTGAGTCGCATGCACGATGGCGATTCGGCGGTCGTTGCACTTGTGTTTCTTGAGCTCTGCTTCGATCTGCTTCGTGTCGCCAACGAGGAAAAGCTTTTTGATGTGCCGATACTCGCGCAGCGCCATGACTGCTCCGGCGACAAGATTAGGCGGCCCGAAATCGCCGCCCATTGCATCCAAGGCGATCTTCATCGGAAACAAATTTTGCGAGCTTTAGCCGCTCTTTGCAAAATTAAATTTGAGTCGCGTGCCAGACGCGGGTCCTATCCTTTGCCTTCGACCGTCAGGACCTGGCGACCTTTATAATAGCCGCAGGAAGGGCAAACAGTATGACCGGCGACGGTGCTCCCACATTGTGGGCATTTGCTAAATTGCGGCCGATGCCAGCGGTTGGCCGCTTTTCGTGTGCGCAGCCGCATCTTGGATGTTTTGCGTTTCGGGACTCCCATGGCAGCGGACTAGAAAAGCAGAGTTTGTGAAAAACACAAACGCGCTCTCATTTTCTTAACTTCAATTTATCCAGCGCGCTCCAGTCGGCCTTTCGTTTCGTTTCTGCCGCCGCGGCTATCGCGGCAGCCGCTTTGCAGACGCGTTCGCCTTCCCGGTCGCAGCGCGGATGCGCCGGCAGATTCAGCAAAATGTCTTCCCGCATGAACGGTCCAAGGTCGACCGTCTCCGGGCCATGAAGTTCCGTGTGCAGTGCAAACGCCGGAACTTTGATGTCGTGCACAAATTTCTCCAGGCACGCGACGCAGGTCAGTTCGACGGGCTGTTTGAACAAGCCGTTTGCCCAGAGCGAGCCTTCCGAAACGCCGATGTCGATCTTGTATTGCATCGGTCCGACGCAGCGCACCCCTTCCGCTTCCAACTCCGGAATCAGGCAATCTTCTTCGCCTTCAAGGTGCAATCCCTCGGGCGGAATTTGTTTGAGATGAACCTTCACTTGCGAATCCTTTCGCAGTTTATCCTTTAAATTTTTTCCCCAGCGCGCTCGCGACCAGACTTGGAACGAATTTCGAGACGTCGCCGCCGAGTCGGGCGATTTCCTTTACCAATCGAGAACTCAAATAAGTGTATTCCTCTTTCGGCATCAGGAAGATCGTTTCCACGTTCCCCTCGAGCTTTCGGTTCATCAACGCCATCTGAAATTCGAATTCGAAATCTGAGACCGCGCGAAGTCCGCGAAGGACCGCGTTCGCTTTTTGCTGAAGCGCAAATTCGACCAGCAGCCCATCGAACTGCGCGATCCGGACGTTGTCGATCTTGCCCACAGTTTGCTGCAATAAATTGAGTCGCTCTTTCAGCGAAAAGAGCGGCTGCTTCTCGTCGTTGTGCGCGACGGCTACGATGACTTCATCAAAAAGTTTGCGGGCTCGCTCGACCACATCGAGATGGCCGTTGGTGACCGGATCGAAGCTGCCCGGATAGATCGCGCGTTTCACTTCAGCCGAAATTCAATCATCAAACCACAAAATCAAATCCGTTAGCCGGACGGATTCGCCGTGGCGAACATTTGATGCATTCATTTGCCGAACGATGCGTAAAGCCGGACACTGCTGTCCCGGCTCATGATGAATCCGTCCACCTACAAGAAGGTTGCCGTCGCCAGCACATTCTCGCCGCGCTTTGAGCAAGTGCTTTCCGAGGCGGGAAGAATTCGCGAGCGGTTCGGCGCAGATTTGAGCTTGATCTACATCGGCGAACGGAACGACGAGACGGCAAAGAAATTCCAAGAAATACTTGGCCGGCTGCAATTGCCGGGCGATTCGCCGGTCCATTATGGTCAGGGAGACCCGGCCGATGGAATCTTGCGGGCAATCGCCGACAACGATGTCGATCTTATCGTCGCCGGCGCGCTGGAGAAACAGAGTGCGCTCCATCCATTTCTCGGGAACGTCGCCCGTCGGCTTTTGCGTGAGGCCAGCTGTTCGGTTTTGCTTTTCACGAATCCCGAGCTCAAACCGAAGCCGCTACGCCGGATCGTTTTCGTCGCGAACTATTCCGACCACGCCCAACGCGCATTTCAACAAGCGCTTAAGCTGGCAGCGGCGGAATCGTCCGAGCGGCTTTACGCCGTTCGCGTTTACACAACCTTCGACGAGGTCCGGGCAACGACGTTCGTCGACAACGGCGATGGCACACCGCGGCCGCGAACGTTCGACGAAGAAGATGCCGCTTTGGAAAAATTCGTGTTAGCCGCGGGCGAGACCGAAGTGCCGATCGAGGCGCGCTGTATTCGCGGCAACACCGGATTCGCGGCGTCGGACTTCATCGATTCAGTCGAAGCCGATTTGCTCGTCGTGCCCGTGCACAAGAGCGAAACATCGGCCGAACGCTTGCCAAATCATCTCGCTTGGATCGCGGACGTGATCCCGTGCAATCTCTGGCTCATTCGCTGACCGCGCACGAGCCGCACGCGACGAGGTTGTAGAGGCGCTTGTGCCAAGCGCCTGTTTATTTAATTCGGCGTTTGACACAAACGCCGCTACAACATTTTCGATCTTGTCATGAATTCTGCCCCTGAATTCCACGCCTGGAGCCCATCGCATCTCAGCGTGATTTTTCTCACGATCGGATTGCCATTTTTGCTCGCGCTCATTGTTCATCGAACGAAATCGCGTTTCCTCGAACGCTCGATCTGTTTTGCACTCTCGGCGTTGCTTCTCATCAATTACGTCGCCTATCTGATCGTCGCGCGAGACTTCGGGGTCACGACCTGGTACCGGATGTTGCCGCTACAACTGTGCGATTGGGCAATGGCGGTCATCATCGTCGCGCTCTGGACGGGCAATCGCCGCTGGCTTGAAGTGGCTTACTTTTGGGGAATCGGCGGAACGCTTCAGGCAATTATTACTCCAAATTTGCGTTATGGTTTTCCCGACCTCCGTTTCATCAGTTTCTTCGTCGCGCATTCTGGGATCATTATCGGAATCGTCTTCCTGATGCTGATCTACGGATTCCGCCCGTGCGCAACCGGCATTTTGCGCACATTTGCTTGGACGGAAATTTATTTCGTTGTCGCATTCACGATCGATTTGCTGACCGGCGAGAATTACGGATTTCTGCTCCACAAACCGGAGGCAGCTTCGCTCCTGAATTTTCTGTCTGATTCGCGGCCGCTTTATCTCCTCGAATTTCACGGCCTGGCGTTCCTTTTCTTCTGCGCACTCTACGCGCCATTTGCGATTGTCGATCTTGGGCGCAAACTGCAAACTTCTCCAACGGCATGAAACCTTTTCGCGTGGGTAAAATTTCCATCGGTGGAAGCCGCCCCGTATTTATTCTCGGCCCGTGCGTGATTGAATCGGAAAAGTTTGTTTGGCAAATGGCGAGAGGGATCGCCAAAATCTGCGCCTCGGAAGATGTCGATCTTGTCTTCAAAGCGTCCTACGACAAAGCGAACCGGACTTCGGCACGTTCGTTTCGCGGAATCGGCGCGCGCGAAGGTTGCGAAATTCTCGCGGCGATCGGTCGTGAGCTGAAAATTCCGGTAACGACCGATGTCCATTCGCCAGACGAAGCCAAGCTTGCCGGCGAGATGATCGACCTTTTGCAGATTCCGGCGTTCCTGTGTCGCCAAACCGATTTGTTGAAGGCGGCGGCCAAAACAGGACGCGCCGTTAACGTGAAGAAGGGGCAATTCCTGGCGCCATGGGATGTGAAGAACATCGCCGACAAGTTGACGGCGTTCGGTTGTAAGAAATTTTGCTTCACCGAGCGCGGCACAACGTTCGGCTACAATAATTTGGTCGCGGACATGCGCTCGCTCTACTGGATGCGGGAAGAAGGTTATCCAGTCATCTTCGACGCGACTCATTCGGTTCAGCGGCCGGGCGGTGGAGGGGACAAAACGTCCGGCGATAGTGCGCTCGCGCCAGTGCTCGCGCGGGCCGCGCTCGCCGCGGGTTGCGACGGTATCTTCATGGAAGTGCATGAAAATCCGGCGCGCGCGTTGTCCGATGCCGCTAACCAAATTCCGCTAAAGGATTTGCCGAAGCATCTGCGCATGTTAAAAGCTATTCATGCTGCCGTTTCAGGTAGGGGCGATTGACCCCAATCGCCCGGGCGCGGCGAGTGGGGCGCGGCGGAAGCCGCCGGTTCGGGCGAACCGCCCCGACTTGGGCTTCGCGGTTTGTTTATTGTCGATCTTGCTTTTGTCGATTGCGCTCGCGATCGAGCCGGCATTTGCGGCTAAACCGAAGTCCAGGAAGGACAAACATCTGAGCCCGACGCCAAGCGCTTCTCCGGGCGAGCAAAGCTTAACCAACATTCCACTTCCGGTTGGACACGAAGCGAAAGGTCTCGTCCTTCCGGACTTCGATGTGGAAGGCCATTTGCGCGGACGCTTTGAAGCGGCCTCGGCCAAACGCCTCGATGAATACCACATCGGCTTTCATTCGTTGAAGATCATCACTTACACCCCAGAGAGTAAACCCGATCTCACCGTCGAATTGAGTGAATCGATCCTTAATTTGAAAACGCGAATCCTCAGTTCGAACGAGCGCACCATCATCAAGCGCGCGGATTTCGACATCTCCGGCGACTCGGTGGAATTCGACACTAACACGCACACTGGCAAACTGGTTGGCAATGTGAAGATGGTGATCACGAGCCAATCGCAATTGTTAGGCAACCAAAACGAGTGAGCAAGGTCGGCGTAATTGCTTTCATTAGCTTTTGGGTGTCGGCCGCTTCGTTGTGCGGTCAGACGACTTCGGCCAGTCCATCGCCGGCGGCGACGGCAAAAAAAGAGAAAAAAAAAGAGAAGCAGCCAGCCGACAACACCAATCCCTTGCTTGGCGGAATCAAGGGCGCTCCAACGAATGGCCCGGTGACGACGGAGATTTATGCGGACGACGCCTTCTTTGATTCCAACAAAAACGTCGGCATTTTCAGCGGCCACGTGAAAGTGGCCGATCCGCGCTTTACTTTGCAGTCCGAAAAATTGACCGTCTATATCACGAAAGGTGAAAATCAGGGACTCGAAAAAGCGATCGCGGAAGGAAATGTGGCTGTCGTGCGGGATCGGCCGGACCCGAATGGTGGCGCGCCCACGCGGGCGGTTGGCCGGTCAGACCAGGCGACTTATATTGCCTCGACTGGCAATGTCGAGCTGCGCGGAACGCCGCGAGTCCAGGAAGGCGTGAACACCCATATCGCTACAAGTCCGGATACCGTCATGGTCGTAAATCAAAATGGGCAATTGACCACGCACGGCCCAAGCCGCACCGAAATTCGTCAGGAACCAAAAACCGAAGAACAAAAAAACGAAACCCACGGATCAACTCGTAAAAATTTATGGCGGTCGCTCGGTAGTCGATGGAGTGAACATCAACGCGCGCGCCGGAGAGATTGTCGGTTTGCTCGGACCAAACGGCGCTGGCAAGACGACGACCTTTTACATGATTGTCGGACTCGTTAGGCCGAACAGCGGCCGGGTGATGTTTTCCGGCACGGACGTGACCAATTATCCGATGTACAAGCGTGCGCGGCTCGGGATGGGTTATCTGCCGCAGGAGGAATCGATTTTTCGCAAGATGACGGTCGAACAAAACATCATGGCGATTTTGGAAACGCTGCCGATCAGCAAAGCGGAACGAAAAAATCGCTGCGAGCAATTACTCCATCAGTTCGGAATCGAACGGATCGCGAAAAATCAGGCGCTGACATTGAGCGGCGGCGAAAAACGCAGGCTCACAATCGCGCGCTCGCTCGTTACCAAACCGAAATTGCTCATGCTCGACGAACCGTTCAGCGGCGTCGATCCGATCGCGGTTTACGACGTGCAACAGATCATCGTCAACCTGCGCAAGCTTGGTCTCGCCATTTTAATTACCGATCACAACGTGCGCGAGACATTATCGATCGTGGATCGCGCCTATTTGATCTTCGAAGGTCGCGTTGAAAGCGAAGGCACCAAAGATTTCCTGATCAACGATCCGATCAGCCGCCAACTTTACCTGGGCGAGCGCTTCAAGATGTAGCTTCTGTCATTCCGATTACTTGTCATGTCGAGCGCAGTCGAGACATCTCTTACTGTTTCCGTTTTGATAATTGGTTGCCGACAGAAATAGTTAGAGATTGAACTCGTTCGTCTCCCGACTCTCTCGCCGCTACCCTCGCGGCGTAACCCGTCTATGTCACTCGTGCCACTCGCTCCATTCCTCCACTTCGGTCGGAATGACATAGATGGCTAACGCGTGGCCCGTTCCCACCTCCAGATCGGCAAATTATTTTCCGGATCGACTGTTTCACTGATCTTTTCAAAGCCGCATTTTTCCAAGACGCGAGTTGAAGCGTTCGTTTCGGCGAGCGTGTGGGCGCGAAGAAGTCGAACTGATGTGTCCCGAGAGGCGAACTCGATGAGCGCGTTCGCAACTTCGGTCGCATAACCCTTTCCCTGATAGGCGGGCGCGATGCCGTAAGCAATTTCGGCGACGCCGTCAGAATCGGGCGGACCGGGAAAACCGCACAAGCCGATCAGAAGGTTATCGACCTTGTGGATAACACCGAAACCGAATCGCCAGGGATCTGTTTCCCTGGCATTTCGACACTTGTCTTAAAGTCGGATGAAGTGCTGAGGAGTTGGTGGTGAATTCCGTCCGCAACACGAAGTCCGGCGACGTTTTCGAATTCTTTCGGTCCGTGCAGAAGCGCACGCAGATGGCGAGGCAAATGCGGAGCTAGAATCAGATTTTTCGTCTGGATTGTCATCGGTAACCTGATTCCGTTATTCCGAGCGAAGCTCTCTGTCATGTCGAGCGCAGTCGAGACATCTCTTACTGTTGTCTGGCGATGCTTTGCGACGACAAAGGCGGATTGGAAATCG
>QHOI01000131.1 GCA_003218705.1 Verrucomicrobiota bacterium
GCTCTTTTGAGGGTCTCGCGGTCACAGGACGTTCCGCCGCCAACGCGGTATTTTCTGTTTTGCCAGGGGAAGGATTCCCAGACTTAGCCGGGATATTTGGAATGTTTTCCGGACGTTCGCGCCGTAAATCCGGCAATCGCCATTTCCCGTCCGAGTTCTGCGGCCAAACGACGCTCGGATTAACAAGGGACACCTCCTTAATCACGAGCCGTCGCGAGAAAAGAGAAAAGAACGCAATTCGCAGACCAAAATTTTTCGCCTCGAGAAAGTTGCCGCCAGGGCCAGTCGTTCCCTGCGCGATGGTGATGCCACTGAGCTTCAAACCACTCCATGGCGTAACGCTCATGCGTCCAATTTTTAAGGTCGCGCCAAAGCGTTGGCGAAGTTCCTGCTGGATCCTCGCTTGTGTCCCTTGTGATTGCACATACAGGTTGAGGGCCAGAAAAAGGACCGCCCCAAGGATCAACAATCCGCCGATGAAAATAAATGCGAGGCGGCCGAATTTTTGCACGCGGAGACGTTACGCAGACCATGTTTGAAGAAAAGATGAAACGGAACCGGCTGAGATGACTGGTAGCACCCTGATTATTCTTAATCCGGCCGCGCACAGCGAGCGCGCCCAGCGAAAACGGGCGCACGTTGAATCGCTGGCGCGCGATTGTGTTGTCTGCGCCACGACCCGCACTGGCGAAGCCGAGTTGATCGCGCGACGCGGCGTAAAAGAAGGTTTCGAAAAAATTGTGGCTGCGGGAGGCGATGGCACAATCAACGAGGTGGTGAACGGACTGGCCGGCACTACTGCGACGCTCGGCCTTCTGCCAATCGGCACTATGAACGTGTTCGCGACCGAGCTCGGTTTGCCGGTTCACGATCTCGAACTTTGCTGGGATATCATTAGAGCGGACGGCACCCGCGCAGTAGATCTGCCGAAAGCGAACCAGAAATTTTTCGTTCAGCTCGCGGGCGTCGGCCTCGACGCTCAAGTCGTGAAAGAAACAAGCAGCCAATTAAAACGAAATTTTGGGCCGCTCAGTTATTTGATTTCGGCAGCTCAAATCGCGGCGCGGCAACCGCCACGGCTCTTCATTCAATCAGACGACGCGTCGATTGAGGAAGGGTCATTCGTTCTTGTCGGCAACGGACGGCTCTACGGCGGCCCCTTCCCGTTTTTTAAACACGCGGTGATCGACGACGGTCTGCTGGACGTTATCGTCTTCAAGCGTCTCGGCTATCTCGAGATTATCAAATATCTCCAGGACGTTGTGTTTAGCTCCGACATTCGCGTGCCGGAGATTGAATATTTCCAAACCAGCCGACTGCGGGTGGAAAGCGATCAATCCGTCCCAGTCGAAGTCGACGGGGAATTGGTCGGTAATTGCCCGGTGGAATTCAGTCTCCATGAGCGACCGCTTCGCGTTCTCGTGCCCGAGTAAGATCGATCCCCACAGCTCCGCCTACGGACGGATTCGTCCCACTGGGCGAAACGGCTTCGCCGTGGCGAAGACCGGCGGCAGCACCGGACGTGCGCCAATTGAAATTCTGCTGACAAAAAAGTCGCACTGCGATATCCTTTTTGGGTGCGGCTGTCGCGGGGAAAACCATCATTGTTTGCGCAGCCGGGGCGAGAAAGCAGACACGTCGTCCTGCTGGCCCTGATCGGGCTGAATGTTGCCAGCTTCGTCGCGCAGTTCTTTCTCGACGCGTTTGCGCCCGGCTTTGTGCGCGATTATCTGGCGCTAAGCAATCGCGGTATCCATGATGCTTACGCGTGGCAATTCGTCACTGCGACGCTGCTTTATGGCAGCCCGTGGCATTTCCTGGGAAACATGCTCGGGTTCTACATTCTCGGGCGCGACCTGGAATCCATTCTCGGCCAACGCCATTTTTTGTATTTGTTTTTGAGCGGCGCAATCGGCGGCGAGCTCGGGCATTTGTTTCTAATGCCGTCAGAGACAATCTTGTACGCGGCTAGTGGCGGCGTGGCCGCGTTGCTCCTCGCCTACGCAACAATCCTCCCGGATTTGGACTTAATCGCATCGGGCGTCTCTCGTTTCTCAATTCGCTTGAAAGCCAAGCACGTCGCTGGTGCGATCCTGTTGCTGAGTTTGGTGATGCTGGCGATTGACCGCAATGGCGCGGTAATACACAGTGCGATTTTAGGCGGTCTTGCCGCCGGCTCGCTTTACGCACATTTGCTCGGCTTCGGGCACGCCTCCTGGCCGCGGCGCCTGTTACATCGCCGCCGCGAAGCAGCCGAACGCATGCAGCGCATGACGCCGGCGGAATTTATCGAGCGCGAAATCGATCCATTGCTGGAGAAAATTTCGCGCAAGGGAATCCAAAGTTTAACCCGGGCCGAGCGTCGCCTTCTGTCCCAGGCGCGCGAAAAAGTTGGTCAGGTTTAATCCCGTCAGTTCGCGGTTAAGATCGATAATAGTATTTGGTCCGGTTTCGCGGCATCTTTCGCGTGATGGAAAGCGCGAGTTGGATCAAAGAGAAATCCGCTGCCTCGCTCTATCCGGCGCAAGTTGAAACGACGCTGATTCAACTGAATGAAGCATGGCCGGTAGCTGCGGGCCCGCTGCCGGACGCGATCCAAAGTTTTCCGCTAGGCGAGGCGGCGCTTCTTCACCTCTTCGCCGTCTCGAGCATCTGTGCGGCCCGGATTGTCCAGAATCCGGAGCTTCTGCTCTGGCTTTCGCAACCGGAAATTTGCCGGCAAGGTCGAGATCACATCGAGATGGCGAACGAACTTTATCGCGCCGCCAAGACTGATGTCGCAGTAAATAACTTCCAAATTCTTCACCGCTGGAAAAATAAGGAAATGACCCGGATCGCATTGCGCGAGCTCGCGAATGCAGCGGCACTCGAAGAAACAACCGCCGAATTATCCCAACTCGCCGAAATTTGCGTGCGCGAAGTCTTTGCCCATTGGAATGCAAAATTCCGGAAATCTTTTGGGTCGCCCACGGCCGATTTTGCCATCCTGGCTCTTGGTAAACTGGGCGGCCATGAGCTCAATCACAGTTCCGATGTCGATCTTATCTTTCTTTACAGTGAAGAGGGCGAGCTCTCGCCGCGACTCTCATATCATCAATGGTTCAATCGCTTGGCCGAAAAAATTCTGGAGACGTTTTCTACGCGCGACCCAGAAGGCGCGCTTTTTCGGATCGATCTTCGCCTGCGTCCTGAAGGCTCGACCGGTCCACTCGCCCGCTCACTCGAAAGCATGGAAAATTACTACGCCGGCTTTGGGGAAACGTGGGAGCGGATTGCATTGATCAAAGCGCGGGAAATCGCCGGCAGTCGCGAACTGGCCTACGAATTCTTGAGCCAACATCAGCCTTTCATTTACCCGCGCAGCCCGACCCCGGATCTGCTCGATGAAGTCGCAAACATCAAACGGAGGATAGAACGCGAAGCACTGGGAACGGACGAATTGGACCGGGACGTTAAACTTGGGCGTGGCGGAATTCGTGAAATCGAATTCGTCGTGCAAACGCTCCAGTTCATCCACGGCGGCCGCCACGCTTTCCTGCAGGAAACAAGCACCATGAAGGCGCTGCGTGCCTTGGCGGAACTCGAACTGATCCCGCAGAAAGAAGTTGTCGATCTTGATCGCGCCTATCGCTTCCTCCGCCAGGTCGAGCACCGGTTGCAGATTGAAGCCGAACAACAAACTCACACCGTTCCGCGCGACCCGGTGGCTCTCAAAAGACTTGCCCGCAGTCTCGGGTTTGATTCGGCGAACGAATTCAGCACGGCCCTTAAGAAGACGATGCAGAATGTTCGATCGATTTTCGATCGAGTCATTTCATCCGCCCCCGCAGAAGGTGCGCTGCCAGATCTGAGATTGTTCAAAGACGAAAAGTCGGCAGTCCGATCGCTCGAGGATTTATTGAAGCCGACGTCGGCTTCTCATGTGGCACCGCGAACCAAACAGATTTTTAGGAAGCTCCGACCGATTCTGCTCGCCCAAATGGCTGAGGCGGCAGATCCGGACGCTGTTTTGAATCAGTTCGTCCGGTTCGTTGAAGCTTACGGACTGCGGGGCCTTCTTTTTGAACTGCTGGCCACCAATCCGACTTTGCTCGAATTAATGATCAAAACTCTCGATGCCAGCCGGTTCGCCGGCGATTTGCTGATTCGCCGGCCGCAATTGGTCGAGGAGATCACGCGCGACAAACATTTTAACCAACCGCGATCAATCGCCGAACATTGTGCTCGGTTGGAATCTTTCGGGAGCAGCGCGACGAATCTCGACCCGGTTCGCGCATATCGGCAAAGGCAACTGCTCCGAATCATTATGCGCGATGTTCTCGGCGTCGCGGAGGCGTCGGTCATTTTTGCGGAGTTGTCCGACCTTGCCGAATCATGTCTCACCTTTACGAACAAACTTTTGAGCGGAGAAAACGTAACGATCGTCGCGCTCGGAAAATTTGGCGGCGGCGAATTGAGTTACGGCGCGGACCTCGACGTGCTGTTTGTTGGCGAAGAGACCCGCGCTGCGCAGAACCTGGTAGCGGCGGTGACACAGCCAAGCAGTGAAGGAACAATCGCTGCCGTCGATGCCCGACTGCGACCCGACGGCGAGAAGGGACCCCTGGTCGCGCCACTGGCCGCATACGAATCCTATTACCGCGAGCGAGCGCAACTTTGGGAAATCCACGCCTTGACGCGGGCGCGCCCGATCAGCGGGCAGCTGCAAGACGCGTATCTCGAAATGGTGCAACGGATTTGGCGAGGGGTCGGCCAGCAATCCGATCTCTTCGCAAAGATCGACCACATGCTTGAGCGAATCCGGCGCGAACGCGGCAGCGGCTCTGATTTTCTCGACCTCAAGACCGGCACCGGTGGCATGATCGAGGCCGAGTTTCTCGTGCAAGCGCTGCAAATGCGTTCGGGCATCTGGGAGCCGAATTGGCAACGGGCTTTGATCGGTTTGCGGGAAATTAAAATGGTTTCAGATCGTGATGCGAGCAACGCAACTCAGAGCTACGAAGTGCTGCGGCGCACTGAAACGGCGCTACGGAGATTCGAAAACAAGAATGTTTCGACTTTGCCGTCTGCGCCGGAGGAACAGGAAAAATTGGCGAAGCGACTTGGCTACAAAGATGTCGACCTATTCGCGAAGCAATATCGCGCCGCCCGGGAAACGATTCACGCGCTTTACGACCGATACCTTAAAGCCAGGCTGAGCTAACCGGAAATCAGTTCGGCGATCGCCTGCAGGATCAGAAACGTTCCGATAATTCCGGCAAGGATGACAACGACGACCAGGCCTAGCACCGCGCCGACGAAGATTTTGTCACCGGTCGTAGAGCGACGCGGAGTGTCGAGATGTTCGCGAAGCAGATCGTAATTTCGCGTGTTGGCGGTAAACCAGAAAGCGAAAACGGAACCGACGATCGGCACAATCCCGACAACTTCATTGATCAAAACATTGAGTGCCATCCGGCCGAGGAGGACCTTCGGAATCCCGCGCCGGATCCCATAAACCAGAACGGAGACCGAGACTAAGGCGGCGGCGATGTCTCCGAAGCCGGGGACAAGATCGAGAATCGGATTTAGACCGAGACGGCGCTTTACGCCCGGAATCCGGATCAACCGATCCATGATCAGCGCGACCCATTTAAAGATCGGCTCGACTGATTTGCGTCGATGTCGATCTTCGGGCGGAAGGACCTCCCACTCAAGATCTTGTAAAGGCGGCCGCTGACCGCTTTGGGGCAATGAAGGGGGCACTTGTTACCGGCGGTCACAGACCGCCGCTACAGGTTAACCAGGAATCTCTTTCAACATCTGCGTGTTCGTCGGGAATTTTTTCACGAACATGAGCAGACGCTGAATCGCTTCCTCCGGTTTGTGACCGGCGAGCCCGCGACGAATCAAATTGATTTTCTCAAGCTCCCAAGGTTGAAGCAGCAGTTCCTCGCGGCGGGTGCCGGAAAGAAAGATGTCGATCGCCGGATAAATGCGC
>QHOI01000145.1 GCA_003218705.1 Verrucomicrobiota bacterium
CCCCCCGCAAAGCGAAGCCAGCCCGCAAGGTTTCTGCCAAAAAAGCCCGCTCCAGCGCGAATCCGCGCGAGACCTTGCTCGGACGCAATCATCACGAGCGCAAATTGAGCCCGTTTACTCGCAAGCAGAAGGAAAAGCTCCTGCAACTGCGCGACGCCATGGTCGATTCTATGGCCGGCGTGGCGCAAGACACACTCCGTTCACGTGCTGAAGGCAGTGAAGCTTCCGCATTCGGTATGCATCAGGCCGACGCTGGCTCCGACGCTTACGATCGCGATTTCGCGCTCAGTCTGCTTTCGCAGGAACAGGACGCCCTTTACGAAATCGATCAAGCGCTGAAGCGGATCGAGCTCGGCACTTACGGAATTTGCGAAATGTCGGGCAAACCGATCCCGCACGCACGTCTCGAAGCGATCCCGTTCGCGCGGTTCACCGTCGAATGTCAATCGCAGCTCGAGAAACAGAATAAGGCTTCGCGCGTCCGGCAATCAGTCACCTCGCTCTTTGGTCTGACTGATGACGAGGGCGGCGAAGGCGAGGAAGAAGAAGCGGCGCCGGCGGCCGAATCCAAGGAATAGCAGCGATGGCACAGGAAATTGTCACTCTCGAATGCACCGAAGCGAAAGCGCTCGGCAAACCAGTTTCGCGTTACATGACTATGCGGAACAAAAAAAGCCCGCGCACGCCGAACCGGCTCGAGAAAAAGAAATACAATCCGTTTTTGCGAAAGCACACGCTTCATCGCGAAACTAAGTAATTTCCAATGCAACCCAAGACCGCCAAACGCCGTTCCGCATTTCGCCGTGCCAATCGCGCCATGCCCCGGCGCAGGATCGACATCTCGATTGAAGCGATCGATTACAAAAATCCCGATCTCCTGAAAAAATTCGTGACCGAGAGCGGCAAGATTCTTCCCCGCCGCGTCACCGGTATGCCTGCGCACCTCCATCGTAAAATCACTCGCGAAATCAAGCGCAGTCGCTCGGTGCTCTTGATGAAATGATTTAATTCGCATTCGCGAATTAAATCATCCCGAGCGCTCGCCGCGCCGTAGCCTTAGCGCAGGCGGGAAGTCGAGGGATCTCTTGCTGTAGGCGGCGATCTATGAGCGTCGCATTTATTTTCTGTCATCCCGAACGACTGTGAGGGATCTCGTCATTTTCTAACCTCGCCGCAATTGTAGGGCAGGCGCATCGCCTGCCGATTCTGTCATCATTTGGTTCACCGTTTGACACCCCGCAGGCGGGGGACCGCTACAACTGCTGCATTCGAGATTGAATGTTGAGCGTTTTCTCCTGCTCTTACGCCTTCCGCGTTTTCTCGCCTTGCTCGATCAGCTTCCAAAACTCTCGCATTTTGCCGAGCTGTTGGTCTTCCGCGACCGGCAGTTTGCTGCGGAAAAGAAAATCTCGAAACGTGTTCTTGTGCAGAACGCGATGAATCTTGATCCCCTCCTGTGTCTTGGCGAAGTAAATCCGGTAATCTTTGGCGCGATAGCGGTATAACTTTTTTCCTTCGCGCTCGATCACACCGAAATGTTTGGCGTCAAGACGATCGAGGTCTTCGGGCAAAATTTCGAATTGTTCGAGCAGATTGAGCTGCATTTTCTTCGGCAACGCCGACATCTCGGCCGCGCTCAGCTCGTTAAAAATGATCTGGAACATCAACAAGCGAATCTAAAACAACCAGCGCCCGCGTCCAAGCTGTCGTTATTTTCGCACTCGACCCTCAAATAAAAACTCGCTGAACCCGCTGGCCAATCCGGGTCGTGATTTCCCAGGTGATCGTGCCGGCCTTTTCGCCCAATTCATTGCAACAAACAGCTTCGTTGCCTTGCTGCCCCATCAAGACCACTTCCTCGCCGACATCGACATCTTCGACATGCGAAACATCGATCATCATCAGATCCATCGTCACGCGTCCAAGCAACGGGCAACGTCGGCCCCGAACCAAAACGTCGGCTTCTCGGTTTGACAGATGACGCGGGTAACCATCGGCATAACCGGCGGTCAATGTCGCCACCCGCATCGGTTTTGGCGTGATGAATGTGCGGCCGTAACTGATTGAGCTGCCCTTCGGCATCTCGCGAATCAAACCAATCCGCGTTTTCCACGTCATCGCCGGTTTGAGAAGGTTCTGAAATTCCGGGAGCGGCGAAATTCCGTAAAGAATGATCCCCGCCCGCACGATCTCGAAAGTCGGATTGTTGAAAGCGAGGGTCCCGGCGCTTTGCAGGACGTGCGCTTTGTAACTGCCAGGAACCGCGGCGCGGAGTTGCTCGACGATTTTACGAAATCGAACCAGTTCATCGCGCGTGTAATCCGGATCGACATCCGAGACCGGCATGTGGGTCGAAACACTGTGGATATCGATCTTCGGCAGCTCCGAGACCCGTTTAAAAATCTCCACGGCTTCGTTTTCGACCGCGCCCATTCGTCCCATGCCGGTGTCGACTTTGAAATTAATCGATGTCTTTCCGATCCGATCGAAAGCTTCGGCTTCCTGAAAAGTCGAAACTGTCGGGATAAAAATGCGCTCGACGATCGTCGCCATTTCCTCCGGAAGCGAAGGGCCGAGGATAATCACCGGAAGATGAAATCTTTCGCGAAGAGCGAGCGCTTCTTCCAAATTGGCCACACCGAACAATTGCGCTTGCTCGGCCAGCGTTTCGGCAACGCCCATCAGCCCATGCCCGTAGGCATTCGCTTTCACCACCGCGAGCATTTCGGCCGAACCAATTCGCTCGCGCACAACCTTGGCGTTGTGGCGTAACGCGCTCCGATCGATCACAGCCCAACAACGATAACTCTGCGTCATTTCTTTGGAATGGTGATGTGCGGTTCGCGCAAATAAATTGGCTCGAGCGGCGGCTGCGAGAAATTTCGATTCGCATCGCTGGCAAGTCGCACCAGAACTTTCGCGGACGGATAGCGGATCGCAGCGCGCTCGAATTGTGGGAGCTTCTCCGACGTAAAGATCGACATCGTGCTATCGACTTTATCCAGTTTCGCGCGCAGTTCAGCTTCGGTCATCAGCGTCGGACTTTCAGCCAGGTTATTGCCGTGAATCCGCGCCAGGAAAAATGTCTGGCGTCGCGCGTCGCCGATGACGCAATACTCCGCAGTATCGCACTCAATCGCACAGATCGATGGAAACCCGATCAGTCGCGATTGTGATGCGGCCTGCAAACCAATTGCGGCCGAGATCGCGATCCGCGTGCCAGCATAAGAACCGGGGCCGAGTCCGACGATGATGGTGTCCGGTTTTTCAAATTCCTTCAGCACTTCAGCTAAGTATTCGAAGAACGGGCCGGAATTCTTTCGGTCATTTTGCCACTCGCGAAAAAAAACGACATTGCCATCATTGAATAACGCCACGCTGCCGCGCGCACTGGAAAGTTCGAGCGCGAGAATTTTCATTTGGCGGTAATCGCGCGCCGGGTTTCAGATTTCGTTTCGAACGAAATCCAGCGCGCAGTTTCGGGAATCAAATCCGGAAACTTATCCGCCCATTCGATCACTGAAACGCCGTCGCCGAAAAAATAATCATCGAGTCCCAGCCGTTCGGCCGATTGATTTGCTCGCGTCCCCGCTCGCAAACCCTCGCGGGCTTTCCCGTCCACGTCGCTCGGCTCCCGCCGGCTCCGTTGTCGATCTTCCAGACGGAAAAAGTCGAAGTGATAGATCGGAACAGGGCCGTCGGTGTATTCGTGAATGAGGGTGAAAGTTGGACTCGTTGCTTCGGCGGCACTACCGAGACCTGCGACGAGACCCTTTACGAATTGCGTCTTGCCGCTGCCAAGACCGCCTGTGAGCGCTAGTACGTCACCGGTTCGAATCTTTTCCGCGAAGCGATGTCCAAACGCTTCCGTTTCGTCCGGGCTATTGGAAATGAACGTAGCCACCGGGCAGAAGTTGCGAGGTTGAGTTGTTGAGAGGTTGAGCGAGGCGACCGATGCGCGTGAGCAGCAGGTTGGGGAATTTTTTTCGCCAGCTTTTTTGCAAGCGATTCCGATCGCGCGGTGAAATTGCGAAAAGCAGTTCGTAATCTTCTCCGTCGGAAATTGCATTACGGATTTTCGCGCCAACGGCGAGCGGCAACTTCTCCCGGTCGATCTTGAATCCGAGTTTACTTGCCTTGGCCAGGCGCGGCAGATCGGCGCCGAGACCGTCGCTCAAATCCATCATGGCGTGGATACGAAAATTCTTGGTCAACCAGCGCGATTCATTGATGCGCGGCACAAAGCGCAAATGTCTTCCGCGCAACGATCCGCCCAAACGGCCAGTCACGAATAGATCGTCGCCTTTCTTTCCGCCGGCCCGCGAGATCCAGCGACCTTTTTCAACAAAGCCAGTCACGCCGACCGAAATGACAGCTGGCCCCCGCGTGGCGCTGGTTTCGCCGCCAACAATGCCGACATCGAAACGCGATGCCGCTCGTTGCAATCCGCGATAAAGTTTTTTGATCCACATTGTCGATCGTGTGGCCGGCACGACCAGCGTAACGAGGGCAAATTGCGGGACCGCGGAGATGGCGGCAAAGTCGCTCAGCGGCCGCATCATTGCTTTCCAACCGATGAGGATTGGGTCGGCCGCAGATGCAAAGTGGATTTTCTCGACCACGCAGTCGGTTTTCAGGACGAGTGACGTCTTCCGGCCTGGAGATTCAACCACCGCGCAATCGTCACCGGTAGCAGCGATCACTCTTCGAGAAACTGGCAGTCCGCGCAGCAACGATGCGAGGAGCGCGTCTTCGCCAACCGCGCGCAGTTTCATTGCTGAACCAGCTCGGGAAATGCGAGGAAGATCAGTTGAACGGAGTTGAAAAGAGAATGCATGGCCATGCAAACAAGGATCGATCCGCTCCATTCGTAGGCAAGAGTGAAGCAACCACCGAGAACAAACAACGGCGCGGCCGACGGCAAGTGATTATGCGCAGCAGCGAAAAGCAACGCATTGAAGACTAAACCGATGGCGATGCCGAAATACCGGCGCGCCACACCATAGATAAAAAAGCGAAAGATGAACTCTTCGGAGATGGGCGCGACAACCACGGCCAGAACAATAATCATCATGCGTTGTTCAATCGTGCGCGAGCTGTTGAAAAGATCGACAATCTCCTGTCTGCTCGAGCCACTTCCGAATGCGTTTTGAGTCAGGGCTTCGGTCAGGATGATCAATGGCGTTGCCGCGAGTAACAGAACAACGGCGGTGCTCAGCGCCCGCTTAAGACTCGTCCTCGAAAATCCGCCTAACGAATCGATATCCATGCCACGAAGCTTCAGGAATCCCGCAACGACGAAGACAATGAACGATGCGAGCAGGAAATTTGCGACCAGGTCGCGGCTACTCAGTTGAATCGGCGACCGACCGACCGAAGCGGTTACGCTCATCAAAAGAAACAAGACTAAGCCAGTTGCCAAAAGCGCCTCCGGCAACCCGAACGTCCTTCTCGGCGCAGCCTCGGTGCTCTCGGGCGCCGCGGTAGCGCGACGGGCGCTGATTTGCCGGATGAGAGTGCCATAAACCAGCGCGCCCGCCACAACGATGAGCGAGCCAAGTAGCGTCCAGAGCACGCTACTGAAAGCACCAGCTAACATCTCTTTTCCGCGCGGTTAGGGAGCGTAAAAGCTGGGCAGAAAATACGCGCGCCCGCTCTCGAGTTGTGGCACGAACTGTTTCGGCAGTTGGAGCTCGATTTTCGAATCGCCGGTCTGGCCGAAAGCGCGGAAGAATCGGGCGAGACTAAACGGCGGCCCGTATTTCACCACGGTCGCCTGCGGCGCATTGCCGAGCTGCTTCGCTTTGGCAAATGCGTCCTCTATCTGACCGAGCCCGTCGATCAGTTTGTTATTCAACGCTTCTTTGCCGGAAAGGATTCGGCCGTCGGCGATGGTATTGCGCAACATGTCGGCCGGGAGACTGCGTTCTTTGGAGACGATGCCAAGAAACTTGTCGTAGGTTTGCATAACGAAACTCTGGATCAGCTCGCGCTCCTCCGGAGTCATCGGCCGGGCTCCGTTCAAAATGTCTTTGAACTTGCCGCTCTTAAAGACGACCGAGGCGAGCCCGATTTTATTGAACAACTGCTCGTAGTTGAGCGTTTGAATGATCACACCAATACTGCCGGTGATCGTGGTCTCGTTTGCCATTAAAAATTTCCCGCCGCAGGCGATATAGTAACCGCCGGACGCAGTCAGCGAATCCATGTAGACCACGACCGGTTTGCGCGCGCGTGCTTTGGTCACAGCATTGTAAATCTGATCGGAGGCCGTCACTTCGCCGCCGGGCGAATCGATTTCGAGCACAATCGCCTTGACCCGGTTGTCATCGCGCGCCTGCTGCAATGCCAGCCGCATGTCTTCAACCATCGAATCGCTAACATTGCCCGGTATTGAGGAACTGATCAGGCCGCGCATTGTGATCAATGCGATGCGGTCGGGAGGGATCCTGGCACCACGTTCAATAACAATTTCGCGAAAGCGGGGCAACGGCTCCTCGACGCGGACGCCCGTGGCCGCAAACCCACGGAACGCTGCCATCGCCAGAATGAAGTTCATGAACACGCTGGCACAGAGGGCCACGAACAAGAAAATAGTGAGACAGCCGAGTTTACGATCAGCCATGGTGTGGGGTTGAAACTGACGGAGAACTAAGGGGCGCACAAGCGCTTTTCACGCCGTTTCAGCACAACGTTTAGCGAATATGCGGGTTTTATTGGAAATGAACTACCGACAGCACCAGCGCTGTCTAAGCTGGTCTGGAAGCTGCTTGGGAATGAGGGACTTTATGAATAGCAGCGGTCATCCCGCGGTGAGCGAATCGGCCACCCGCCGGGTTAAAAAAACCAGGGGGCATAAGCGGAATCGAAACCGTGGCCGGAATGGCAAGAATGCTCACGGCGCTCAGTCCGGCAACGATGTTGGAACGACCATGGCCGCAGCCGGAACGCTGACACGCACCAAAGCTCTTTTGCTCGCGGCGTTGCGTGTTTGGGAGCTTAAGCATCGCGTCCGCGAATAGAGCCCGGTCGTGATTCGTTAAACGTTACAACGTTAAATCCGAAGATCGACCGCAACTCCCGATTCACGATTTAACGGTTCCACTTTAACGTAAATCTCGCGCGGTGCGGTCGGAAAATATTTCAAGAGCGCGGGACAGAGCCAGCCTTCCATCTTGAACCGATCGTTGTAATACCAGTTGCCGCCGGATTCTTCACGGCGCCATTCCAGTTTCAGATCGGCACCGGGAAACGGCGCCGCGCTGAAAATGGCGCGAAAACCTTTTTCTGCGTTTGGAACATCACCCACT
>QHOI01000211.1 GCA_003218705.1 Verrucomicrobiota bacterium
CGAACCCGGCATCAAAGGCCAGTCCGGCATCTGACCTAAAGAAGCAGCTGAAAACGCGCAGCGCGATTTCAGATGCTATCCTTGGAAAAGAAAAACAGGTCGCGCCTGCGATCAAATCAGAACAGTCGCAACCGCCGCCGCAGCTGACCCAGAAAGAATTGGGCGCAGCGGCGCAGAAAAAAGCGCAATGGCTCGCCGATTGGAAAAAAAAGCTGATTGACGATCTGAACCACAAACAATTCTCCGGTGCGTTTGTGGACACGAGTGGAGCGGAATACACCGGGGTCACGAGCGCGGATAATCAGACAGTCGCTTTAAAGCTTCCCTACGGAATTGCTCGAGTTCCCTGGAGCAAGCTTCCGTCGAAAACGCTGCTAATTATCGCCACATCATTCATCCAGCCGAATGCGCCCGACGCGGCCGATCGACAATGGCTTTGCGCCGTTTACGCAAACGCGACTAATCAGGGTGACGCCGCGCGTCAGTTAGCGGAAGCTGCTGTCCAATCAAGGCCTGAATATCGCGGCCAGATAAACCTCCTCTTTGCGCGCTAGGTAGCATCTCAATTGGCTCATCTCTTGCTGCCTTAACGTGGATGCGTCGTTGGGTTTATTTGGGCTGTGCGCTCCTTGTCTTTGCAGTCCAGGCCGGGCAACTGCCGCTCACCGTCAACGAGATCGGTTTGATGCTGCGCTCGGGCTATTCGAGCAACTCGCTCTTGCAGGAATTATCGACCCGGCATTTCGCCGACACCGTTGACGAAGCTAAAGAGAAAACGCTCGTCAAAGCCGGCGCTTCCGCGGAACTGATCGCCGCTTTGAAGAGCGGAATCTATTCACTTTCGCCGGAAAAAGCGGCCGCGGTGCAAGAACAAAAAGCCCTCGCCGAGCAACGCCGGATCGAACAAGCCGAAGCAACCCGCAAATCCGACGCTCAGTATCAGGCGCGAGTCGCACGCGAACGAACTTCAAAATCCGCCAAGCCGGATATTGGCGCCGGCTCGGACGCGATCTCCGAATTTCTCAAAGGTGACCTCGTGCAGTGGCAAAATGGCAGCGTTGTTCATGCCGACGACACTGCTTTGGCGAACAAGAAACTGATCGCGTTTTATTTTTCGGCGCACTGGTGTGCGCCCTGCCGCAAGTTCACGCCCCAACTCGTGGACTACTACAATCGCGTCGCAGCACAACATCCCGAATTCGAGATCGTCTTTTATAGTTTCGATAAATCGCCGTTCGCGTTTGAGACTTACATTCGAGAGGCAAATATGCCGTGGCCGGCGATCGATTACGCGAAACTAAAAGGCAAAGAGGCGATCGCAAAGAACGCCGGCGACGGGATTCCGTCTCTAGTGCTTGTTGATTCAGCCGGAAACGTGATCTCGAGCAGCCATTCCGGTTCGCAAAATTTCGGCCCGCAAAAAGTTCTCGCCGACCTCGATGCCATCTTTGCGGGCAAAGCGCCGGCCCGAGTAGCATCTGCTCAATAAACGCAGTTGCCGACAACTCTGGAAGCTCGTCTATTTTGTCGAGCAATGGGAAGAGACTCTGTCGCGGAGCGGATGGCAAGGCTGGGCATTCGCGATGTCGATCTTGAAGAAACGTTCTCGCGGTCGAGTGGTCCCGGCGGTCAGAACGTAAACAAAGTCGCCACTGCGGTGACGCTGCGGCATCGACCGAGCGGCATCAGCGTAACGGTTCAGGATTCGCGTTCGCAGGCGATGAATCGCAAGCTCGCGCGACAGCGTTTGCTCGATGCAATCGAAGATCGACAACGCGCGATGCGACGCGCGCAGGTTGCCGCTCGTGAAAAAGAGCGACGCCGCAAATCTCCACGGCCGCCCGCGTTGAAACGAAGAATTCTTGAGTCAAAACGAAAACGCAGCGCGTTGAAGAAACTTCGCAGCCAAGTCAACGACTAGAATTCTTACCAGAGCAGTTCTTGCAGAACTTTGATTCGCGCTTCCATCATTTTGCATTTCTCCTCAATGGAAGTGGCGGCGTCGCGCTTTTTCAGCCACTCGATCTGCTCCCTCTTGACTACTGCAAAACGCGCTAGCAAGGGACTCGTCCTTTTCCCAAGCATCCATCGAAGGAACAAGAATAGATCGCTCGTCGGGTGATTGGGTATTTTCGCAAACTACACATCCATCCGGCCAATCTCCGGCCGCGGCCTTCGTCGCCGAGAGAAAAACGAAGCATCCAACCGCGAAGAGCAAGCGGGACATGTCCATGATCGAAGTCATCGGGCCGATTCTTTGCCCAAGTTCGGCGCCTGGCAAGATCGACATCGAGACTGACCGGGCGCAATCAGCCCGCTTCGCTCAATTAATTACATCTGTCGAAGCGGCTTGGGGCGAACTAATTATGTAACGACGTTTTACACTATGAAAAAACTTCTTATTCCTTTGTTTTCGGTTCTGATCGCGATCTTCCTGAGCTCCTGTGCAAGCGAGCCGACGTCGACTACGACCTCGACTACTACTCGTGAGACGACGGTCCAGCAGCCGACGACAACGCAGCAGACGACAACGACGCACTACTAATTCGAGGTTTTCTTCCTGCCACGAGAAAAGGGCACGCGACCGCGTGCCCTTACTTCTTTTGAGGTTTTTCCGGCTTTTCGGGAGTCGGAGCTTCGGCGGTCTGGGCTTCTTCTTCCGCTTGGCTGACCACCGGCGCGATCGCCTGCAA
>QHOI01000146.1 GCA_003218705.1 Verrucomicrobiota bacterium
CCGTCTCCTTTTTCGGTTCGTTTGAATCGGCCATGTAGATCGGACGCCCAGATAAGAGGTTGCCTGACCCCACGAGTTTTGTCACTCCCGAAGTTGTTCCAATCGTAAGAAATTCCGCGCTTTCGGCGTGCCTTACGCCAGCAGATCGTAACCCCGCGCGCCGGTGATTCGTTTCACCACGAATTCGCCCACTGGCGCCGGTTTCGCCAAAATGACGCGCGTGTCCACCTCTGGCGCGTCCGCTTCAGTTCGCGCAATCAGCGGCTGATCGACCAGCAATTTCAACTGGCGGCCGATGTTTTCTCGCGCCGTCTCATGTGCGATCTTTTGCTGGATCGACATCGCCTCGCGGTAACGCGCGTTTTTGAGCTTTACCGGGACCTGCCCTGGCATCTTTGCCGCGCGTGATCCTTCTTCGCGCGAATATTTGAAAATTCCGAGTCGCTCGAATCGAACACGGGCGATGAATTCAAGCAATGATTCGAATTCTTCGTCGGTCTCGCCTGGGAAACCGACGATGAACGTTGTTCGCAACGCCAGACCCGGAATTCCGGCACGAAGCTTCTCGATTAAGTTCTCGATGTGAGAGCGCGACGTTTCCCGGCGCATTCTTTGCAGCATCGATTCGTGTATGTGCTGAAGCGGGATGTCGATGTAACACGCGACTTTGTTGCAATCGGCGATCGTCTCGATTAATTCGTCGCTCCAATGCGCCGGGTGGGTGTAGAGCAGTCGGACCCAAAAATCGCCGTCGATTTCCTGGATCTCGCGCAATAGCGCGACCAGCGTCGGACCCCGCGCCGAATCGACCGGCTGGCGCGGACCGGCTTTGTCGCTCCACAAATCCATTCCGTAATAGGTGGTGTCTTGACTGATCAAATTGATCTCGCGCACGCCTTCCGCGACCAGGCCGCGAATTTCCGCTAGGACAGATTCCATTGATCGGCTGCGATGTTTCCCACGCATTTGCGGAATAACGCAGAAGCTACACGGATGATTACAACCTTCGGCAATTTTCACGTAGACCGAATGCGCCGGTGTGAGTCGAAAGCGCGGAGTGTCATAATCGGGAATGTAAGTTGGTCGCGCCTCGGCGAACGCAAGATCGAAATCTTCGTTGGCCAGTACTCTCTCGACGATTGTTCCGAGTTCCTTCACTTCATCCAGGCCGACGAAGGCATCGACTTCTGGCATCTCTTGGCGCAACTCGCGCGCGAAGCGCTGCGACATGCACCCGCTCACGATCAACCTCTGTCCGGCCCGTTTGTTTAGTCCGCGCGACTGGTGGGCAGCCAGGATCGCGTTGATTGATTCTTCCTTCGCCGAATCAATGAAGGCGCACGTGTTTACGACCAGAACGTCGGCCTCATCGGCAGACGACGTAATTTCCATGCCGCGGGCCAACACGCTCCCGAGCATGATCTCCGCGTCCACCAGATTTTTGGCGCAACCCAGACTGATCATGCCGACCTTTGTGCTCATTTAAGGTGAAACTGAACCGTGCGATTTACTCGACAGTGACGTCGTCGTCACCATCCGCCACCGGTTTGCCGTTTTTCCTAATTTGAATGGCGTCGCGGTCTAAAACCCGGACCGCAATTTTTTGTCCGCGGAATTCGACCGTTCCGTCCGTCGGTGAAATCCATCGTTCGAACGCAGGCTGAAGCGATTCATTGTCCACCACCACTTTGATGTAAGTTTTTTTCAATGGCTTAATCGCGATGCGATTTGGTCCTTCGGCTTCAGCAGGTTTTTGAGTTGTCTGAACGCTTTGGGTTGCGCCTGCCTTTGCCAAATCTTCGGGGCGGACCGGTTCTGCACGACGGACTTCCGGTTCTTTCGGCGGCACGCTCGCCTTCGCTGCCGCGTTCGCATTCGCGAAAGCCGGCACAAACGCCTCCGGTAGCGGAATCGACGGCGCTACGGTTGCAACCGGCTGCGCAGCTTTCTTCGGAACTTCCGCTACTGCAGTCTGAGGAGGAGGTGACGGCGCAGGCGCAATCGATCGAGGTGCGCTTGCAACCGGAGGAGCTTTCTTCGGCTGAGCTTCGACCACCGCAGCGGGGAGTGGGGAAGGTGCTCGCGACGGAGCCGCCGCGACGGAAGCGGCCGGTGCTTGTTTCGGTGGAGCTTGCGTGGGCTGAGCCTGCGCCGGCGGAGCTTGCGAAGCGGTCGGTTGAGGTACGCCTACCATTTGGTGCGGCGCAATCCGTTGAATGTTCATAATCAAGCGCATCAAAATGAACCCGAGAACGATCGCGCCAACTGCGATCAATAAGGGGAATGGCGAGGACCGGTCTCCGCTCCGCTGGCGGCGCACAACCGGCGCGCGTGGACGCGCCCGAATGCGACGTGGTTTGGGCGCCGGTTGATCTTGCAAATAGGAATAACCATCGACCGTCATCTGCTGCGATGTTTCGAACGCATCCAGATACGGCGTAACATCGACGTCGAGAAACTTTCCGTAGATTTGCAGAAACCCTTTGGCGTAAGCGAGGCTGGGAAACTGCGAAAAATCATCCACCTCGATCTCAGCCAGACGCGACGGACGAATTTTGGTCAGGCGCGCGGCTTCATCCAGCGTGAGGCCTCGGGCCAGTCGCGCATCTTGAAATTTCTTGCCCAGACCTTCGATTGTCATTGCGGATTCGCCGGCTAAACGGCGGCATCGAGATCGACCAGGATCTCGCGGGGTTTGGCGCCTTCGCCGGGACCCAAAATACCGCGCTGCTCCAGAATATCAACGATGCGCGCGGCGCGAGTATAGCCCAGCCGCAGTCGTCGTTGCAGAAGCGAAGTGGACGCGCGTTTTTCCTGACGAATGATCTCGAGACATTTTTCCACCAACTCTTCGTCTTCGTCCGTTACTTCTTCGGTTGAACTGGCGGCTGCCTGGAGTTTTTCACGCATCGCTGGATCGAAAGCCGGATGACCTTGCGCCGAAACAAATTCTACCAGGCGCCGAATTTCCTCATCGGTTACCAAAACACCTTGCGCTCGAATCAATCGCGACGCGCTTGGCGGCAGGTAGAGCATATCGCCTTGGCCTAACAAACGATCGGCGCCGTTTTCATCGAGAATCACGCGACTATCGATTTTGCTCGCCACTTGAAACGCAATCCGGCTCGGAATGTTCGCTTTGATCACACCGGTGATCACGTCCGCGCGTGGCGTTTGCGTTGCGACAATCAGGTGAATTCCGGCCGCGCGCGCCATTTGTGTGATGCGGGCAATTGCGCCTTCGACGTCAGCCGGCGCGGTTTGCATCAAATCAGCCAGCTCGTCGATTACGACCACGATGTAAGGAATCTTCTCCGGAATCGGAATCTCGTGCTCGCGTGGAACTTTAATTTCGGCGTCGTTTGCCGACTCGGCGGCATTCGCAAGATCGACATCCGGCTTTTTCTTTGGCCGCGCATTGAAGCTGATGATGTTGCGAACGCCCACGCGGGCGAAAATTTTGTAGCGACGCTCCATCTCGTCGATCAACCAGCGCAATGCGAGCAGCACTTTTTTCGGATCGGTCACCACCGGGAAAGCGAGATGCGGCAATGCGTTGTAATGCTGCAGCTCGACCACCTTCGGGTCGATCATGATGAAACGCAGCTCTTCCGGCGTGAACCGGAAAAGCATGCTGGCTATCAGTGCGTTAATACAGACGCTTTTGCCAGCACCGGTTGTGCCCGCCACGAGCAAATGCGGCATTTGCGCCAGATCGGTGATGATTGCTTTGCCGTAAACGTCTTTGCCGAGCGCCAGCGGAATTCTGCTCCGCGTTTTCGCTTCCTCCCAATCGGTCGATTCGAGCAACTCGCGCAATGTGACGGTGACTTTGCGCGTGTTGGCGAGCTCGATGCCAACCGTGTCTTTCCCCGGGATGGGCGCGAGAATGTTAATCCGCTCTGCGCGCGTGGCTCGCGCCAGATCGCGCTCGAGACTCACGATCTTGTCCACCCGAACACCTTTGGCCGGGTAAACTTCGTAGCGCGTGATTGTCGGGCCTTTGGTAATGTCGCCCGGTGCGACCGCAATTCCAAATTGCGCCAGCGTGTCGATCAGCGTTTGCTGAACGCGCTGCAATTCCGTCGGGTCGGCGCCGCCGCGTCCTTCCGGATCGTGCTCCGCGAGCAAATCGAGTCCCGGCAGCGCGTACGTTTTCGGGTCCCACGCACGACCGGTTAGACCAGGCGCGCTCGATGTCGATCTTGATGAAGAGCCGCGCAATTCTGCGAGCGACGGTTTCTTTCGCGCGATCGACTCCTCCGGAAGCGCAGTCGCGTCGACAACTTTCGGCGCCGGTCGATCGGCCAGTTCTTCGGGCGAAATAAATGCGGCCGACGGCTCTGGCACCGGTGCGCCTTTTTTCTTCAGTTGCTTTTCGATTGAGCGCCGCTGCTTCGCCAATTCGCGCCGGCTAATTTCAAGTTGGCCTTTGATGTCCGCCTTGCCCATTTTTCGACGCAACCGCCAATCGTGTAGGTTCGCGAACGCGGCGCGTGTGCCGGAAACGGTTTGCTGAACGAGATGGATCGGGCGCAGCCCAGTCATCAAGATCAAACTCGCGACGTAAATTCCGCCGAGCAAAATGCCGGAACCGATTTTGCCCATCGAAGTAACCAGCAATGTCTTCCCGAACAGATAACCGACCCATCCCCCGGGACCTTGAATGTTGTAGGCGTGCCTCCAGCCTTGCAGATGCCACGTTTGCCATTGAAACAAACACGCACCCGACGCGATGAAGAGAATGATCCACGGCAACCGCGCGATCAGGCGCGAATTCGCATGAAATAATTTGGCCGCGCCGAAGAAGAGAAGAACTCCCGCGAGCAAATAGGACGCTGCGCCGAGAGTCAGGTAACAAAAGCCGGCCAGAATTGCGCCGAACGGTCCGATGAAGTTTTGGGCAGGACGGTTCGGTGGCGAAAGATAACTCCACGGCACCCACGAAGGGAGGTCCTTCGGATTATAGGAAATGAGCGCAAGGAAGAGCAACGTTCCGACGCCGAGTAAAATAATGGCGACGACTTCGTTCCAGGCGTTGTTCTTTGTGCTGCGGGACACCGGCAATCGCTCATACTAATGCTGCAAGCGCGGCGTTTATCAACATATCGATCGGATTTCGGCCGATAAGGACAGCCGCAGCTACAACCTTTCATCTTGCCTAAGACGCGCATGCCCGATTAGTTTGCGGCGCGTTATGCACTTTGGTGTCCGCCAAATCGCCGCTGCCGTTTCCGCTGCTGCGTTGATTTTCTGCTGCTCGTGCGAAAAACATCACCTCGGAGAAGATCCGGAAGTGCAAAAGGAACATGTCGACGTTCCGGGTGGGTCCGAAGAAAATTCTGCTGCGACCAAGGAAGTGTCAGCATCACCTTCGGCAACCGCGTCGCCAACGCCGGTTGAATTTTTCCCCGAAAGCACGCCTCACTAGGAGATTCCTTATGGCCAAGCACCAATATTTGACCTCGCCGCCGAATATCGGGGGAATGCCACCGGCCGTGCCCTACATCATCGGCAACGAAGGAGCGGAGCGCTTCAGCTTCTATGGCATGCGTGCGATCCTCGTCGGATTCATGACCCAATTCCTGGTCACTCGATCTGGCGTGCTTGAAGGAATGCCGCAAAACGAAGCGCAAGGCTGGTTTCATCAATTCGTCTCATCGGTATATTGGATGCCATTCTTCGGCGCGATCCTCGCGGACGGCTGGCTCGGTAAATATCGAACGATTTTTTATCTCTCGATCGTTTATTGTCTCGGGCACTTCACGCTTGCGACAATGGACACCTCGTTTGGTATCCACATCGGGCAGAAGTGGGTCCTGGCCCTGGGTCTTATTCTCATCGCTGCGGGCGCCGGCGGAATCAAACCATGCGTGTCGGCAAACGTTGGCGATCAATTCGGCGACTCGAACAAACATTTGCTCTCGCGCGTTTTCGGCTGGTTTTATTTTTCGATCAATCTCGGTTCGTCATTTTCGATCTGGCTTTGTCCCATCCTGCTCCGGAGTCCGAACTGGGGACCGAGGTACGCTTTCGGTCTTCCGGGTGTTTTGATGTTGCTGGCCACGGTCATCTTTTGGCTTGGTCGCAATAAGATGGTGCACATTCAGCCAGCTGGTCTCGGTTTTCTGCGGGAATTGAAAAGCAGGGAAGGCCTTGGCGTTCTCAGACGCGTCTGGACGGTTTATGTCTTCACCATGATTTTCTGGGCTTTATGGGATCAAAGCAGCGGCGGCGAATGGACAATACAATGTCAGAAGCTCGATCTGCATTTCCTCGGCGTAACTTTTCTGCCGGAGCAGGTTCAGGTAGTGAACGGCATTCTGATTCTCGCGTTCATTCCGCTGTTTAACTACCTTATTTACCCAGCGGTCAGCCGGATTTTTCCGCTCACGCCTTTGCGCAAGATTGGAATCGGACTGTTTCTCACCGCCCTATCGTTTGTCGTGATCTGGGGAATCCAGGCGCAAATTGATCAAGGCGCTCGGCCGAACGTCGGCTGGCAATTGTTGGCCTATGTCATTTTATCTGCCGGCGAAGTCATGGTTTCGATTACCGGCCTTGAATTTTCCTACACCCAAGCACCCAACCGAATGAAGAGTCTGATTATGGCGATGTGGTTGCTGTCCGTCGCCCTTGGCAATCAATTGCCCTCGGTAATCAGCTTCCTTATTCCGAAGCTCAAAGCCGCCGGCTTCAACTTGGAAGGCGCGAATTATTTCCGCTTCTTTACCCTCCTCATGCTCGCGGCATCTATCATCTACGTTTTCGTGTCTCGCCACTATCGCGAGCAAACCCATTTACAGAGCCAGGAGCCGCAGCCCGATGAACGCGCGACCGAGCCCATCCTCGCCGGCGGCGCTCCAACGTAAGATCGAAATGAAAACTGCTGCACTCGTAGTTGGATTGTCTTTGTCGCTCGCGATCGTGACCGTAAACGCGAACCCGAAGGACGACGAATTCGAAAAGATCGCCAAGGATTACACCGAGAATTATTTATCATCGCATCCGGAGTTCGCCACGGAGTTGGGCGACCACCGATTTGACGGAGTATTGACCGATTACTCGCCGGAGACACGCGCGCGCGCTCTCGCGAACGCGAAGCAAGTTCGTGAAGCGCTCAAGAAATTTGACGACGACAAACAGCTCACCGGCCCAAATCAGGTGGACGTGCGAATTCTGCGCGACAACGTCGAGAGTGAAATTTTCCGATTGGAAGAATTGCGCGAAGCGGATTGGAACCCGCTCGTTTACAACCAGAGCCTCGCCAACAGCCTTTATCTTTTAGTCGCGCGCGACTTCGATTCTGCGCAAAAACGCATTCCGAATCTGCGCCAGCGGATGGATGGTATTCCGAACGTCATCAAACAAGCGGAAGCGAACCTCCAGGACCCTCCGCGAGTTCATACTGAAACGGCGATCGAACAAATCCAGGGCGCAATCAATCTAGTGCGAAACGGTCTCGACCCGTTGCTCAACCAAGCGCCGCAGTTAAGAAAAGATCTCGCACCGATCCAGGAAAAAACCGCCAAGGCGCTGGAAGATTACAAAAAATGGTTGCAGAACGATCTGCTCAAACGCTCCGATGGTGATTTCCGCCTCGGCGCGGAGAAATTTCGGACAAAATTGCGTTTCGCTCTGGCATCCGATTTGTCGATGGAGGAAATCAGGAAGCGCGCGGACGTCGATCTTCAGCAGACCCAAGCCGCCATTTACGAGACCGCGCTGCCGCTTTACAAAAAGTATTTTCCGAAGGCCGACGAGAAAACTCTAGCGGACAAGCACAACGTTACCGCCACGGTTCTTAACGGGCTGGCCCAGGAGCATCAGGACGACAACACCGTCGTGGGTTACGCACAGAAAGTCGTGGGCGAAGCGACCGATTTCGTCAAGCAGCGCAATTTGGTTTCTGTCCCGGCAGTACCACTCGAAGTGATCGCAATGCCGGAATTCAAGCGCGGAGTAGCCATCGCCTATTGCGATTCGGCCGGGCCGCTCGAGAAAAACCCAAAAACCTTTTTCGCCGTTTCGCCTACTCCAAAAGATTGGACGAAGGAAAAAAAGGAATCGTTCTTTCGCGAGAACAACAATTACTTTATCCGCGATTTGACCGTGCATGAAGCGATGCCCGGCCATTACCTTCAACTCGCGCACTCGAATGAATTCAAAGCGCCCACTCTAGTGCGCGCGATTTTCCAAAGTGGCTCATACATCGAAGGCTGGGCGGTGTATTGCGAGCAGATGATGGCGGAACAGGGCTATGGTGGTCCTGAAGTGAGAATGCAGCAGTTAAAAATGCGACTGCGCGCGATCGCCAACGCCATCCTCGACCAAGGCATTCATGCTGGAAATATGACCGAGCAGCAGGCAATGGATTTGATGACCAAAGCGACCTTCCAGGAACAAGGCGAGGCCACCCTCAAGTGGAAACGCGCAAGGCTGACTTCCGCGCAGTTGTCGACTTATTTCGTAGGCGTCAGCGAACATCTCGATCTTCGCGCGGCCGCCCAGAAAAAGTTCGGCAAAGATTTCGACCTCAGGAAATACAACGACCAGGTCATTTCCTACGGCAGTCCGCCGGTAAAATACGTCCGCGAGCTGATGGAGCTGTAGGTAGGGGCGATTGACCCAATCGCGCGCAAGGCCAATCCGGATCGGATCGGTTCAGTGAACCGGCGCCACTTGTGTTAAGATCGACATTATGCCTAAGCTGGCGACCTGGCTCCGCGAAAAAGATGAAAAATGGTTTCAACCATTTTTCGCAAAACATTCGGAGATTGAGATCTGCAATGCGCGCAAAGGCCAAGTCGCGATCGCAGACGCCGACGGTCTCCTTTTGACCGGCGGTCCGGATATCGCGGCTGATTTTTTGAAGCAGCCTGTCCCCGATCCAAGCGTGCTCGACCCGGATGTCGATCTTGTGCGCGATCGGTGGGAATTCGCCGCTGTGGACGCGGCGCTTGCGCGCGGTTTGCCGGTGCTCGCAATCTGCAAGGGCATGCAGCTATTGAATGTCGCTCTTGGCGGGACATTGAAGCTCGATATCCCCGGCCACAAACTTCCCGAACAAAAAGACAACGACATTCAAC
>QHOI01000147.1 GCA_003218705.1 Verrucomicrobiota bacterium
CGTCACCAACTACAGAATTATCTTCACCGATTTGGACGTGGCACAGCCACGTGAGGCCGTAGGCCTTTTAGGTGGCTGCCCCGCTTGGATTCGAACCAAGAATAACGCCTCCAAAGGGCGCTGTGTTACCGTTACACCACAGGGCAAAGTTCGGCGATGTGATCGCTGACTTAAGCTGCCAACGGTAGCGCGCTCGATTGCGCGCGCAATTATTCGCCGTCTGGTTTCGGCAGACGGATGTCGACGGTTGTGCCTTTGCCGACAACGCTGCGAACGGAAATTTTACCACCGTGCGCCTCGACAATCGCTTTCGCCACTGCGAGCCCGACACCGTTTGCATGCGAGTCGCCGTAACGTTCGAAAGGTTCGAACAATGTCGGCATCAGCTCGGGCGCGATTCCGGCGCCGGTATCAGAAATTCGCACTGCCACCTGGTTTTCCACGGCATCGATCGTAACCGTGAGAAAGCCGCCGCCCGGCATCGCATGCATCGCATTCTCGATCACGTTGCCGATTGCGCGGGCGAATCTTCCAAGGTCGATGTCGATGTTGCCCTGGTAGCGGATGTGTTTGACGAACTCGATGTTTTTGCTCGGGAGAAGATGGAGGGATTGGCGATTCAGTTCGTCGAGCAGTCGCCAGATTGATACCGGTCGCTTGTTGACCGAAACCGAACCGCGGGCGTAATCGAGCAGGTCCAAGGTCATTCCGAGGATGCCGTTGACCGTGCCTGTGAGCAGTTTGCTTAGCTCGCGCACATGCCCATCGGCCGATTCGGTCGCGATCAAGTCGGAACAGCAACGCGCAATACAAACCGGGTTTTTCAAGTCATGGATCATCGCATCGGCGAGTGCACCGGCCACACGGAGTCGTTCGGCGCGCACAGTTTCGCGCATAAAGTGGGCGTTCGCGCTGCGGACGCGTGTCGTGATCGCGCGTAGAAAATTCATGTGCAAGCGGCTCGGTGAAAGCTTAAGAATCTCCTGCAAGGTGTCTTCGGTAAGTGCTCCGATTAGTGCCGGCTCGACCGCCGTCGCAGTGGTTGAATGCGGCTCGCCCGCTAACAGCGCAGTCGCGCCAAAGAAATTGCCCTGATCAACGTAGTCGAGGATTTCGTGGTCGACCCCGTCTGCCGCCTTCGCAATTTTGACGCAGCCCTGGCCAACTAGATAGAGCGAATCGCCTCGTTCTCCTTCGCGGAAAATTACTTCACCGGGTTTCTTTCGCAGGACGCCAATTCTCGGCGCGATTTGCTCGATGATCTCGACGTCGACGCTTTCGAATAGGCGATTCTCGTAGAATCGCTCAATGGCGCGGGCCCGGGCCGTCGCTTTCACTCGATAAATCAGCCTGCAATGGATGAGCCATCCGGCAATGCCCCGCCAAGTCGGGCGTATTTCAAACTTTCTAAAACGGCCCGGACATGATCGACAATCTCATCAGGCGCGAGCGGCTTTCGCAGAAATCCCGCAATGCCGGCTTTCATCAAACGATCGAGGCGATCGCCTCGAATGAAACCGGTGCAAAGAACGACTGGTATATCGGCTCGAATTTCGCGTAGCCGATGAAAGGTTTCTTCGCCGTCCATGAAGGGCATCGTCAGATCGAGCAGAACCAATTGGAACGCCTGCGGCTGCCGCCGAAAGAGATCGAGCGCTTCAAATCCCGATTGCGCGGTCACGACTTGGCAACCTGATTCGCTCAGCAGTCGCTTGATCAAAACCAGCGCCATCTGTTCATCATCGACAACGAGGACGGTCGACTTGGCGCGCGGCATTTCGCGGATCTTCGTTGGTTTCAGGAACGATGTGAGCTCGGGATGCATGAGCACTTTTTGATCAGTGCCCCCAGCCTGCTCGGCCAATTGCGCGGCGACCGCTTCCGCACGATCAATGCTTGAGCGCAGCATGTTCAAATATTGCTCCGAGCCTTCGCTGCCTTCCCACAAGTTGCCGATCTCCGCGCTGGTGCCGGAAATAATCTGCAACAAGTTGTTCAGTTCACTGGTCGCTTTCGAGACCGATTCCTTCGAAATGGACTTGCGCGGGGTGCGCGGCGACTTGCCTTCGGCGTTCACGCTGCCTTTTGCAGCATTCGCGATGCCTTTTCTAATAGAAATTATAAGGAGGAAGTGCGCCAAGATGACGCGCCCCAACCGGCCCTGGTTGGATCAAATCTCATTCGCAATCGGCCAGAATTGCTTTATATTCTTAGCCCTGTTTATGAACGAGCTCCGTGTCGAAAACCTCCACGTCGCCATCGGCGATCAGCAGATCGTGCGCGGTCTGAGTCTCGCCGTGCCTCGTGGTGAGGTGCACGCCGTCATGGGCCCAAACGGTTCCGGCAAAAGCACGCTCGCCAAGGTGATGGCTGGTCATCCCGATTATCAGGTCACCAAAGGCAAAATCACCATGGACGGCGAAGATCTCCTGGCGCTTGAGCCTGACGATCGCGCCCGCAAAGGTCTTTTCCTCGCGTTCCAGTATCCAAGCGAAATTCCGGGGGTGACGATTGCGAATTTTCTCCGCGCTGCGTTAGCAGCGCGTTTGCCGGAAGGCGAAGAACTCGAAGCGACTGATTACTACGCGAAGCTTTACGAAAAAATGGAACTTCTCGGAATGGATCGCTCGTTCACGTCGCGTGCGGTCAACGAAGGTTTCTCCGGCGGTGAAAAAAAGCGAACTGAGATTTTGCAACTGGCGATGCTCGAGCCGAAGTACGGGGTCTTAGATGAAACCGACAGCGGACTAGACATCGACGCGCTCAAGACGGTCGCCCACGGCGTAAATACGTTGCGCGGCTCGAATATCGGGATACTTTTAATTACCCACTACCAGCGCATCCTAAATTACATCGTTCCCGACCACGTGCACGTGATGGTGCAGGGCCGAATCGTGCGCAGCGGCGGAAAGGATCTGGCGCTCGAGCTCGAGGAACGAGGTTACGATTGGGCGCGCGCGGGAGCGGATGAGCCAGTGCTAACAAGATAAGATCGACAACCACCGACAGCGACAATGAAAACTGAAAACAAAGCCGTCGATATCGATCGCAACAGAGGCGATTTTGCTTATCCGGAAGTTCACATCCGAGACGCGGGCCGCGGTTTGAGTGAAAAGACCATCCACTACATCTCCGATGTTAAAGAAGATCCGGATTGGGTTCGCGAATTTCGCCTTCGCGGCCTGAAAACATTTCTCGAAAAACCGCTGCCGACGCACTGGGCAAGCAAGGATCTGGAGGCGATCGACTTCGATAAAATCCGTTACTACCTCGCGCCCGGCTCCGGGGCCAAACGCAGTTGGGAGGAAGTGCCGG
Organism: Verrucomicrobiota bacterium; assembly: GCA_003218705.1. Taxonomy (GTDB): domain Bacteria; phylum Verrucomicrobiota; class Verrucomicrobiia; order Chthoniobacterales; family UBA10450; genus AV40. Next base: position 3,316 of record QHOI01000147.1, read on the forward strand.
AGGACATCAAACGCACGTTCGAGCGGCTTGGCATTCCCGAGCAGGAACGAAAATTCCTCGCCGGAGTCGAAGCCCAGTTCGATAGCGAAGCGGTTTACTCAAACATCAAGAAAGCAGTCGGCGAGCAGGGCGTCATTTTTGTCGGTTCGACCGAGGGGCTGAAAAATCATCCGGAAATTTTCCGGAAATGGTTCGGCAAAGTGATTCCGATCGGCGACAACAAATTCAGCGCGCTCAATTCGGCGGTGTTTAGCGGCGGCTCGTTCATTTACGTCCCGCCTGGCGTGAAAGTGAAACATCCGCTCCAGGCTTATTTCCGGATCAACGCCGAAAGCTTCGGCCAGTTCGAGCGCACGCTCATCATTGCGGATGAAGGCAGCGAAGTTACTTACATGGAAGGCTGCACCGCGCCCAAATTCGAAACCGTTGCATTACACAGCGCCGTGGTTGAGCTCGTCGCGCTCAAAGGCGCCAAGCTCCAATACATCACCGTGCAGAATTGGTCGTCCAACGTTTTCAACTTGGTGACGAAACGCGGACTCGCGCACGAAAACGCCGAAATCAAATGGATCGACTGCAATATCGGGTCGCGGCTGACGATGAAATATCCCGGCGTGGTGTTGAAAGGTCGCAAAGCGCGTGGCGAAGTTCTCTCGATCGCGCTCGCCGGTAACGGCCAGCATCAGGATACCGGCGCAAAAATGATCCACGCTGCAGATGAGACGACTTCGAACATCATTTCGAAATCGATCTCCATCGGCACCGGTCGCGCGACCTATCGCGGACTCGTTCACGTGCCGAAGCACTTGAAGCATTGCAAGAACAACACCGAGTGTGACGCGCTCCTGATCAATGCCACCAGCCGGACCGACACCTATCCGGCGATTACTGTCCGCGGCACCGGCAATTCAGTTCAACACGAAGCCAGTGTCAGTCAGGTGAGCGCCGAACAAATCTTTTACATGCAACAGCGCGGTTTGACCGAAGCGCAGGCGATGAGTTTGAGCGTGAACGGATTCGTCAACGATCTCGTCCGCCAGTTTCCGATGGAATACTCGGTCGAGCTGAAACGATTGATCGAGCTCGAGATGGAGGGCTCGGTCGGATAACTTTTTCCCGTCAATAATTTTGATGAACCGGCGGTCTGCGGACCGCCGTTCTTA
>QHOI01000148.1 GCA_003218705.1 Verrucomicrobiota bacterium
GTCGTTAACCACCCACAGAGAGCTGCAAGAAACCGAATCAATTCTGTCCGGTCTGCGGGATTCACACGAATTGCCCGATTGGTTTCGCGATCAGCAGCATGCCGCCTGGGAAAAATTTGAATCGATTCCGCGACCCACGCGAAAAGATCAGGCTTGGCGATTTTCCAATGTCGATCTTCTTGATCTGGCACCGTTCAAGTTCACCCCCGAACTTTCGGACGACGATCGCCGCAACGTTTTGCAATACTCGCGCGGATTGGATGAATTCTCCGGCCGCATGATTTTTGCCGGTGATCAGCTGATCGAGCGCAATATTGTTTCGGAAAAGTTGAAGAAACGCGGCGTCATTTTCCAGCCGCTCGAACGCGCAATGGTAGAGCACGCCGATCTCTTCCGAAAATATTTCATGTCGACCGAGGCTTCTCTCGGTTCGGCAAAGTTCGCGGCGCTTCATCAAGCGCTCGTTTCGTCCGGCACGTTTCTGTTCGTCCCGCGGGGCGTCGAAATTGAAGCGCCAATCGAAATTTTCCACTGGTTACGTGGCGAAAATGTATCGGTATTTCCGCACCTGCTTCTCGTTGCTGACGAACTGGCAAAAGTTACAGTCGTCGAGCATTTTCGCTCGTGTGATCAGCGCGCGTCCGGTTTCACCTGTGGTGTGAACGACCTGATCGCAGGCCCCGGCGCCAAAGTCACTTATGTTTGCGCGCAGAATTGGGGAGACAACGTGGTCGCCTTGCAAATGAATACGACCGCGGTGGATCATGGCGCGTCCGCGATGAGTTTGAATCTGAATCTCGGCTCCAGGTATT
>QHOI01000149.1 GCA_003218705.1 Verrucomicrobiota bacterium
CGCGCTGCTCGTAATGAAAGGCGAAGAACTGGTCGGAATTATCTCCGAGCGCGACTACACGCGAAAAGTTTTTATCCGCGGGAAATCTTCCAAGGAGACTCGGGTTGATGAAATCATGTCGTCGAACGTTTCGACCACGAAGCCTGGTGAAAGCGTCGACGAATGTCTGCGCTTGATGACCGAGAAACACATTCGTCACCTCCCCGTGGTCGAGGACGGTAAAGTGATCGGGATTATTTCCATCGGCGATCTGGTCAAACACGTGATCTCCTGCCAAAGCGCGACCATTGCGCATTTGGAAAGCTACATCAGCGGCGGATACAG
>QHOI01000150.1 GCA_003218705.1 Verrucomicrobiota bacterium
AAGAAGTTTCGCCGGCTCGAGCGTGTACATCTCGATCAGACGCACGATGTCGATCTTGTGATGCTTGTGTACGAGCTGATCGATGAAAATTCCGAGTTCGGTTTCGAGACCGACGATCCCAAACGGCGCCTGGTCGAACTCAACTTCCTTTTCAAACCCGGCATGCGGCGCGTGGTCCGAACACAGAATCGAGAGCGTGCAGTCGGCAATTCCTTCCAAGATTGCATCGACATCAGCCTTTGATCGCAGCGGTGGATTCGTTTTGTAGTTGGTGTCGAAGTTTTGGATCGCTTCGTCAGTCAGCGCGATGTGGTGCGGACAAACTTCGCCGCTAATTTTGACTCCACGTGCCTGCG
>QHOI01000151.1 GCA_003218705.1 Verrucomicrobiota bacterium
TATCGCCCTCAAGGAAATCATTGCCGGTAAGCTCGCATTCGAACCTCTCAAAGGTCCGGAGAACGCGTAAGTTTTCATCGCGTTTCGCACGCGATCATGTCCGCCGAGTCGGTTCTCAATCGCAAGGCGCTGCGCGATTTTCACATTCTCGAGCGTTACGAAGCGGGTATCGAACTGAAGGGCAGCGAAGTTAAATCGATTCGCGCCGGCAAAGCCAATATCAGCGACGCCTTTGCCCGGATTGAAAACGGAGAGGCGTTTCTCTACAACGCCGACATTCAACCCTACGAAAAAGCAAGCCATGAAATCCCAGCGGCGAAACGTGTCCGTAAACTTTTGCTGCACCGACAAGAAATCGATAAGCTTTATGGCGAAAGTCAGGTCAAAGGTCGGGCCCTGGTAATCCTTAAGCTCTACTGGAAGAACGGGAAGTTGAAAGCCGAGCTCGGCGTCGGACACGGAAAAGTCGCGCGTGATAAACGCGCAGACTTGAAAAAACGCGCCGTCGAACGCGAAACCGCGCGCGAAGTTGCACGCTTCAATCGAAAACACCGCTAGATCGACCTCTTCTTTCTGAATTGGGCGTTGAATCTTGAGCGTTGAACGTTGAACGTTTTCAGTTTTCAATGGCTTCATTTTCCTACCGCGACAAAGTCGCCCTCATCACCGGCGGCTCGCGCGGTCTTGGTTTGGAAATCGCGCGACAAATTTGTGCGCAGCGAGCAAAAGTCGCTCTCATCGCGCGTGATCCCGAAGAGCTCGCCCGCGCCAAAACTGAGTTGGACCGACTCGCCACCGAAGTTCTGACAATCCAATGCGACCTGCTTGAGTCCGCCCAGATTCAATCCGCCGTCCAACAGACGCTTCAGCGTTTCGGCAAGATCGACATTTTAATCAACAACGCCGGCATTATCGAAGTCGGACCAATTGAACACATGCAACTCAAGGATTTCGAGCGCGCCATGCGTCTCCATTTTTGGGCGACCTTTATTTTGTATTTGCTAGTCGTTCCTCAAATGCGCTCCAAGGGTGGCGGCCGCATCGTCAACATTTCATCCGTCGGTGGAAAAATCGCCATGCCGCACATGGCGCCATACTCCGCCAGTAAATTTGCGCTTACCGGCTTCTCCGATGCGATCCGCGCCGAACTCGCTCGCGATAACATCTGCGTCACCACAGTCACGCCCGGAATGATGCGCACCGGCTCACAAGTTCACGCGACGTTCAAGGGCGATCAGTCCGCCGAGTACAAATGGTTTGATCTGTCGAGCAAGTTGCCATTCGCTTCCATCTCCGTCGAACGCGCCGCCCGAAAAATCTTGAGCGCGTGCGGGCGCGGTAAGCCCAGCCTTGTCATGCCCATTTCAGCCTATTTCATCATCGCCGCGAACGCGTTGTTTCCTAACCTAACCGCGCGTGTTATGAAAATTGTGAATCGATCGATGCCGCCGCGGGTCGGTAAAAGCGGCGACGAAGCGCGCTCTGGCGCGGAAGTTCCCGGCAAGAAGTGAAACCCAAGCGCCTCTTTGTTGCGGTCAGCCCGCCGTTAGTTATCCAGCAATCCCTCGTCGATCTTGACCGGCGCAGTCGCGGTGTGCGCTGGACCACACGTGAGCAAATGCACATTACCCTTGGTTTCTTTCCCGACGTCTCGGAACGTATCGATCTTGCGCTGCGGGAAAAACTGAGCGCGATCGAGTTCCGCGCATTTTTTCTGCCCCTTCAAGGCGTTGGAACGTTTCCATCGAAAGGTCCGCCGAAAATCATCTGGATCGGTGTTGAGAAAGGTCATCCACATCTTTTTCAACTTCACAAACGGGTGCAGGATGCAGCACTGGCCGTCGGACTCGAACCCGATCTGCGTCTCTGGCATCCGCACATCACGCTCGCGCGTTGTCACGGCGCCCATGGCGGCGTGCTCCGGAAATTCCTCAAATCAAACGCGGATTTCAATGCCGGTATGTTTCGTGTTGACGCGTTTCATCTTTATTGCAGCGAATTGACGCCGGCTGGTCCAATTCACACTTGTGAAATGTCGATCTTGGCTGCTAAAGGCGAGAATGATTAAAGTCAGCGACTCGACAAAGGCGCCGCCACATCTTCGAGCGGCCGGCGTTCGGCCGCCACGCCGATCCAAAGTTCGACAATCGCGCCAAAAATCATCAGCACCGCTGCGACCAGATATCCGATGAACAACGCGTCGCTCGAACCGGTAGCAATGATCCATCCGAAGAGTATCGGCGCGCCGACTCCGCCGGTGAGGGTCCCCACTGCGTAAAAGATTGCGATCGCAAACGCGCGAATCTCGAGTGGAAAAATTTCACTCACCGTCAAGTAGGCCGAGCTCGCCGCCGCCGAAGCAACGAAAAAAATGATGGTCCATGCCAGCGTCTGTGTCTGGGCCGTCAACAACCCGGCATGAAACAACCAGCCTGTCAGTGCGAGCAGAATTCCGGAAACACCATAAGTCGCCGCGATCATTTGTTTGCGACCGATCGTGTCGAACAAATGTCCGAGCACGATCGGGCCAAGCACGTTGCCAAGCGCAAACGGCAGAAGATAGCCGCCGACACTCTCTTCGGACACGCCGTAAAACCGCATCAAGACGAGCGCATAGGTAAAAAAGATCGCGTTGTAGAAAAACGCCTGCGTCAGCATCAGGACGAAACCGAGAAAGGACCGACGTCGATGTTCATGAACGACTGCGTTCCAAATTTCTCGCCAAGGCGTGTGCGTTCGAGTCTGGATCCGTGTTGGCGCGGAATCATGTGCCGGCAACGTCTCAGGATCCGATACAAATCGACGCTCCACTTGATCGACAATCTCTTCTGCTTCAGCATTTCGTCCGTGAATCATCAGCCAGCGCGGGCTTTCCGGGATCCATCGGCGAAAGAAAATCACAACGAGGCCGAGTGTCGCACCGATCGCAAACGCAAATCGCCAGCCTAACGAGATCGGAAATCGATTCGGATCGAGCACAATGACAGTCGCGCCTGAGCCGAGTGCCGCGCCAATCCAATAGGAACCGTTGATCATCAAATCGACGCGACCGCGCACTCGCGCCGGAATCAGTTCGTCGATTGCCGAATTAATCGCGGCGTACTCGCCGCCGATTCCGGCCCCGGTCAGCGCGCGGAAAAAAGCGTAGCTCGCAAAATTCCATGAGAACGCCGAGAGCGCCGTTCCAATGAGATAGACCGCAACCGTGATGAAGAACAATTTCTTTCGACCGAATCGATCTGTTCCATAACCAAACAGCAACGCACCGATCACCGCCCCGGCGAGATAGCATGTTGCGGCCGCACCGACTTCGGTATCGGTCAGGCCGAGTGTTTCGCGCCGGGTTAAAATTCCGCCTAACGAACCGGCAAGGGTGACTTCGAGGCCGTCAAGAATCCAAGTCGCTCCGAGGGAAACGACGATTAACCAGTGCCAGCGACTCCACGGCATTCGGTCCAGTCGCGCCGGCACATACGATTCGATCGTTTCACCGTTCGCCATCGACGACTCTTTTCGCGCAAAGAGTTCGTAAGCGCAAAGCTGGGACGATTCTTTTCTACGTTCCTAGCTTCTACCTTCTGCTCGGTTAGTCCTCGTAGGTCGGCAATCCTTTTGCGCGCCGTTGTTCTTTGATGTAATTCACCAAGTCTTCCGACCTTTTAAACTCGTCGGATTTAAACGGCGTTTTCTTCTTTCGACGCAAAACGCTGTACCACCAGCGCCAGTAATTTTGCCAGGTGTCGTAGCCGGCCTCGGGCTTTTCCTTCGCAATCTCGGCCGCGATCCGTTCGTCCACCCGTTCCTTCCAATATTGTTCTTCCGTCACGTTCGAGACGTTGATTTGACCGGCCCGGTCGGTGTGATATTCCCGAATCGTGCGGCGATGGATCTCGCAGCCCATCAGCAATGTTGCAACGAGCAGCACCACGATGATTCGTCGCGAATGAATTGTTTGCATGATCAATCGGAAGGGTTTCTAGAATAAAACAAATCTCCGATTTCGAAAGCGAGCACTTTCGAAGTTAGGCAGTGCGGCCGCAGCAATTTTTGTATTTTTTGCCGCTGCCGCACGGGCACGGCTCGTTCCGTCCGACTTTTGGCAATGAGCGCCGCACTGGCAGATCGATCGACACTTCGCCTGCACCGTCGCCGTCCATCGCGACGCCGGCCATCGCACCAACCGGTTGTGGTTGACGCGTCCGCGCCGGGGCGCTCGCCATCGGCCCAGTCGGCGCGTCCTCGCGGAGCAAGAATTGTGGAAGGCTCGCAAGAAAATTTTCGAATGCCTGCAGATTCGACGTGCTTCGGAAAAGATTGTGTAGGACCTCGTTCTTAATGTTCGCCATCAGTTCAACGAACATGTCGTAGGCTTCGGTTTTGTATTCGATCAGCGGATCTTTTTGCGCGTAGCCGCGTAGATAAACGCCTTCCCGCAACGCGTCCATGGCGTAGAGATGTTCCTGCCAGAGACGATCAATCGCATTGAGAATGATGTAACGCTCGAGACTCTTGACCGCGGTCGGCTCCTCATGACTCGATTTCCGCTCGTAGGCCTCCTTGATCCTCGTAATCAGAAACTGCGCGTTTTCATCAACACTCCGCGTGTCGAACTGCGCTTTCTCTTTGGTCAGGCCAAGCGGAAACGTCGTGTTCACCCAGTGAATCAATCCGCTGTAGTTCGGCTCATCGACCTCGAGATACTCCTTCAACTTCGCCGGCACGGCTTCATCGATCACCTCGTAGATCAGCATCCGCGGATCTTCCGAATCGATCACTTCGTTGCGATAGGTATAAACGACCTCCCGCTGCATGTTCATCACGTCGTCGAAGTCGAGGGTGCGTTTGCGAATTAGATAATTGCGCTGCTCGACGCGTTTTTGCGCAGTCTCGACCGATTTATTCAACCAGCGATGCTCCAGCTCCTGGCCTTCCTCGAGCCCGAAACGCTCCATGATTTTGGTCATCCGATCAGCCGCACCGAAGTTGCGCATCAGGTCGTCTTCGAAACTCACATAGAATCGTGATCCGCCCGGATCGCCCTGGCGCGCGCAACGCCCCCGAAGTTGTCGATCTATCCGGCGCGCTTCGTGCCGTTCGGTTCCGAGAACAAATAATCCGCCAAGCTCTGGCACGCCCGGTCCGAGCTTAATATCGGTGCCGCGCCCGGCCATGTTTGTCGAAATCGTCACCGTGCCCGGCTGACCCGCGCGCATTACGATCTCGGCTTCTTGCATGTGAAATTTCGCGTTCAACACGTTGTGCGGAATTTTTTCGCGCTTCAGCATTCGGCTGAGCAACTCGGAAGCTTCCACGCTCACCGTGCCGACCAGCACCGGTTGCTGTTTTGTATGATGCTCTCTGATTTCGTTGATAACCGCGTTGTATTTTTCGCGACGGGTTTTGTAGATGCGGTCGTTGTGATCCTTGCGCGCCACTGGCCGATTGGTTGGAATCACGTTCACGTCCAACTTATAGATGTCGTGGAACTCGGCCGCTTCCGTTTCAGCGGTGCCAGTCATGCCGGCGAGCTTTTGGTAGAGCCGGAAATAATTTTGGATTGTGATCGTCGCCAACGTTTGCGTCTCGCGGTCGATCTGAACGCCTTCTTTCGCTTCCACCGCCTGGTGTAGTCCGTCGCTCCAACGACGCCCTGGCATTTTGCGGCCGGTGAATTCATCGACAATGACGACCTTGTTCTCCTCGACGACGTACTGAACATCTTTGTCGAACACACAGTAGGCCCGGAGCAAATTCGAAATGTTGTGAATCCGTTCCGCCTGCTCGTCGCAATGCTGTTGTCGCTCCGATTTCCTTTTGTCTTTCTCTTCGTCCGACAAACTCGGATCGAGATCGATCTCGGTAAATTCGCTGATCAGATCCGGTAACACGAATGCATTCGGATCGTCCGGGTTCAGAAATGCTCGCCCCTGCTCGGACAAATCCGATTCGTTCGATTTCTCGTCGATGGTGAAGAAGAGCTCTTCCTTCAAAGCGAAGAGTTCTTCTTTGCGCGTGTCGGTGTAGAACGAAAGCTCTGCCTTATCGATCGCCCGCCGCTTGTCCGTGTCTTCCATCATTCGCAGCAATTGCTTATTGCGCGGCTGACCCAATTTCACTTTGAACATGAGACGTCCGCCAGTTTCGACATCGCCCTGCTCAAATTTCTCCGCCGCCTCGCTCGCCACGCGATTGCAGAGCATCGTTTGTTTGCGCACCAATTGCTCGATCAGCGGTTTCCATTTGTCGTACTGATGGGTCGAGATCGTGGCCGGGCCGCTGATGATCAGTGGGGTGCGCGCTTCATCGATCAGGATCGAGTCAACTTCATCGACAATCGCGTAATGATAACCGCGCTGGACCTGTTGCTCGCGCGTCGTCGCCATGCCGTTATCGCGCAAGTAATCGAAACCGAACTCACTGTTCGTGCCGTAAGTGATGTCGCAGGCGTACTGTTGCCGGCGCACGTCCGGTTCCTGATCGTGTTGAATACAGCCGACCGTTAGCCCAAGGAAATTGTAGAGCGCACCCATCCATTCCGCGTCGCGTCGCGCCAAATAATCATTCACCGTCACCAGATGCGCGCCGCGTCCAGTCAACGCGTTCAGATAAAGCGACAAAGTCGCGACCAAAGTTTTGCCCTCGCCCGTCGCCATCTCCGCGATTCGGCCGCGATGCAAAACCATTCCGCCGACCAACTGCACATCAAAGTGCACCATGTCCCATGTCATCGGCTGATCGCAGACCGTGAAACTATGACGTCGCTCTTTCAAACGCCGCGCGGCGTTTTTCACCGCAGCGAACGCTTCCGGCAAAATCTCATCCAGCCGTCGCCATTGTTCTTCCGGATCCGAGGTTTTTGCGAGTTCGTCCTTCCAAGCCGCCGTTTTCGCGCGCAAAGCGTCGTCGGACAGGCTCTTGAACTGTTCGTCGAACTCATTGATCCGGCGGACCATCGGCGCCAGGCGCCTTAGTTCTCGCTGGTTTTTCGAGCCGACTATCTTCTTTAAAATCCAACCAACCATTTCATTTCCAATATCGACGAGATTCGGTCATTTGTCATTCTAGAGCCCAGTCGCTAAGCTGAAATTATGAAGAAAATCATCTCCACTTCCGACGCTCCCGCCGCTCTCGGGCCTTACTCTCAGGCCGTCCGCGTTGGCTCGACAATTTACTGCGCCGGACAAATCCCGCTTGACCCCAAGACCGGCCAGATCGTCGCTGGCGGCATCGACCTGCAAACCCGCCGCGTTCTCGACAATATCACGGCCGTTTTGAAAGCCGAAGGACTGACTTTCGAGAACATCGCAAAGACAACGATTTTTCTGGTCGATCTTGCCGATTTCCAAACCGTGAACGAAATTTACGGTTCCTATTTCAAGCAAGCTCCGCCGGCGCGTTCGACTGTGCAGGTGGCAGCGTTGCCAAAAGGCGCACGCGTGGAAATCGAAGCGATCGCAGTTGCCGGCGACGGCAGTTCCTCAACCGAAGTTGCCGCTGACACTTCGGGATAAGAACAACATCGCACTATGGAAGAATCTCGCGCGACGTTTCTGGGGAGCGCACGCGCCTCGCGTGCTGGCGAAGGCGCCCCCGCCTTCGCGAACTTTTCCCTGGCGTTTCGGCGATGGCGTCGAAACGGGCATGCGGGGGCGCATGCGCTCCCCAATCAAGAATGAGCGACGATCTGCTCGCCTTGTTCCGAAAAACTGGCGCGTTACTCGACGGCCACTTTGTTTTGCGCTCCGGATTGCACAGTCGGGAATATTTTCAGTGCGCCATCCTCCTGCAGCATACCGACATCGCTGAGCGCGTCTGCAAAATGCTCGCCGAAAAATTGCGCGGCTTTGATTCCGATTCCGTAATCTCCCCTGCCCTCGGCGGAATCATTGTCGGCCAGGAAGTTGGGCGTTCATTAGGCAAACGCCACATCTTCACTGAAAAAGAGGACGGCAAATTAGCGCTTCGTCGCGGATTCAAGATCGACCAGGGCGAAAAATTTGTCGTGGTAGAAGATGTTGTTACCCGTGGCGGCCGCGTTCAGGAAACGATCGACATCGTCCGCACGCACGGCGGAACGGTCGCCGCCGTGGGCGTCATCGTCGATCGTAGCGGCAAAACCAAACCGGATTTTGGTTGTCCGTTTGTGAGTTTGGTCGAAATGAACGTGGAAAATTTTGCGGGAGATAAATTGCCAACTGATCTCGCTAAAATCCCCGCCGTAAAACCCGGAAGCAAATGATCGATCAAAAATCGGAACCGCAATCAGCCGCTGCCGCGACCGTGCGCACGAAACCTCGCGGACTCATCTCGGATTTTTGTCATTCATCGGTCGGCCGAAAGATGATCGTCGCCGTCACGGGCGTAATTCTGATTCTTTTCGTCATCGGCCATCTCTTGGGCAACCTGCAAATTTTTCTCGGTCCCGAATGGATCAACGCCTACTCGCAGCACCTGCGCGATTTGGGTCCGCTGCTTTGGCTCATCCGCGCGTTTCTACTGACCACGGTGATTTTGCATATCTATTTTACGATCCTGCTCGCGATCGAAAATCGCCGCGCGCGACCGGAGCGGTATATCGACAGGCAATACGTGAAGGCGAGCTGGGCTTCTCGTCACATGGTCGTCAGTGGATTGGTCGTGCTCGCGTTCATCATCTTTCACCTGCTCCATTTCACCGGCCGCAAATTCAATCCGCAATTCCCACTCCTCAAACTCGATCCGCTCAATCGCTACGACGTTTATTCGATGATGGTTTACGGATTTCAGAACGTTTACGTGTCGAGCTTTTACATCGTGGGTTTATTCCTCCTCACGCTCCATCTCACTCACGGGTCATCGAGCTTCTTCCAATCGCTTGGTCTGAATAATCAACGACTTACGCCGCGGCTAGCCATCGGCGGGCGAATTCTCGCCTGGCTGCTTTTCATCGGCTATACCTCGATTCCCATCGCCGTCCTTCTCGGGTTCATTAAACCCGCGCAACAATTATGATCGGTAATTTCGACGCGCGAACTCCATCCGGCCCGCTCGATCGGAAGTGGACGAGCCACAAGGACCATTCCCGCCTCGTTAGTCCAAACAACCGCCGCAAATTTGAGGTCATTGTCGTTGGGAGCGGTCTGGCCGGAGGGTCGGCTGCGGCGACGCTTGGCGAGCTCGGCTATCGAGTGAAATGTTTTTGCTATCAGGATTCGGCGCGACGCGCCCATTCCATCGCCGCCCAGGGTGGAATTAACGCCGCGAAAAATTATCAGAACGACGGCGACAGCGTTTATCGGTTGTTCTATGACACGATCAAAGGCGGCGATTTTCGTTCGCGCGAAGCGAATGTTTATCGCCTCGCTGAAGTCAGCTCAAACATCATCGACCAGTGCGTCGCACAGGGCGTCCCGTTCGCGCGCGAATACGGCGGCTTGCTCGCGAACCGCTCATTTGGCGGTGCGCAGGTTTCACGAACGTTTTACGCACGCGGCCAAACCGGCCAGCAACTTTTGCTCGGCTGTTATCAGGCTCTCTGCCGCCAAATCGCCGCCGGCACGGTGCAAATGTTTCCCCAAACCGAAATGCTCGACGTTGTTCTCGTCGATGGACACGCCAAAGGAATCGTCACGCGAAATTTGCGGACTGGTAAGATCGACAACGTCGCGGCCGACGCGATCGTGCTCGCCACCGGAGGTTACGGAAATGTTTTTTATCTCTCGACCAACGCGCGCGGCTGCAACGTGACTGCCACCTATCGCGCTTATAAAAAAGGCGCGCTTTTTGCCAATCCTTGTTTCACCCAAATCCATCCCACCTGCATTCCGCATTCCGGCGATTATCAATCGAAACTGACGCTCATGTCCGAATCTCTGCGCAATGACGGACGCGTTTGGGTCCCGAAGCAAAAGGAAGACGCCAAGAAACCGCCCAACGAGATTCCGGAGAGCGATCGCGATTACTATCTCGAGCGAAAATATCCGAGTTACGGGAACCTTGCGCCGCGCGACATTTCATCGCGCGCGGCCAAGGAAGTTTGCGACGAAGGTCGCGGAGTCGGGCCGGGTGGGCGCGGCGTGTATCTCGATTTTGCCGACGCGATCAAGCGACTTGGCGAAGAAACGATCCGCGAACGCTACGGGAATTTGTTCGAGGTTTACCAAAAGATCACGGGCGAGAACGCCTACCAGGTCCCAATGCGAATTTATCCCGCGGTCCATTACACCATGGGCGGGCTTTGGGTTGACTACAACTTGATGAGCAACATTCCGGGATTGTTCGTGATCGGCGAAGCGAATTTCTCTGATCACGGAGCGAACCGGCTCGGCGCCAGCGCCCTCATGCAAGGTTTGGCCGATGGTTACTTCATTTTGCCTTACACGCTTCCCAATTACCTCGCTGGACAAATGGGCAAGCGGCCTTCGAACGATCACGCTGAATTCAAGAAGGCGGAACGCGATATCCGCGCCAAGATCGACAATCTTCTCAAGATAAACGGAAAGCGCTCGCTTGATTCGATCCATCGCGAGCTCGGCACGCTCCTTTGGGACAAATGCGGAATGGCGCGAAATAAAAACGGGTTGGAAGAAGCGCTCAGAAAAATTCCCGACCTGCGCGAAAGATTCTGGTCCCGCGACTGCGGGATCCGCGTGCCCGGCGATGGCGAAGATTTCAACCAATCGCTCGAACGCGCCGGACGCGTGGCCGATTTTTTGGAATTCGCGGAGTTGATGTGTCTCGACGCCCTCGCCCGCGACGAATCCTGCGGCGCGCATTTCCGCGACGAACATCAAACGTCCGAAGGCGAAGCATTGCGCGACGATGAAAATTTCGCCGACGTTTTTGCCTGGGAATTTCAGGGCAATCCCGCGACGGCGGGACCGAAATTGCATCGCGAACCGCTCCACTTCGAAACGGTCCACCTGACTCAGCGCAGCTACAAATGAGTGCCTTCCTGTCATTCCGAACGAAGTCGAGGAATCTCTAAATATTTCTGATGAATTTTAAGCTAAGAATCTGGAGACAACGCGACGCGAAATCGCGCGGCAAACTCGTCAAGTACGACGCGCCCGACATTCCGGCGCAGGCTTCGTTGCTCGAAATGCTCGACATCGTCAACGAACGCCTGCTTTTGCGCGGCGAAGAGCCGATCGCATTCGATTCCGATTGTCGCGAAGGAATCTGCGGAACGTGCTCACTCACCGTCAACGGCGAAGCACACGGACCGGATCATCCGGGCGCGGCCTGCGAGCTTTACATGCGAAAGTTTCGCGATGGCGAAACGATCATCGTCGAGCCATTCCGGGTGAAATCCTTTCCAGTGATCAAAGATTTGGTGATCGATCGGAGTGCACTCGATCGCATCGTGCAAGCCGGCGGTTTTATTTCCGCGCGGGCCGGTTCCGCGCCGGAAGCGAACTCAATTCCGATTCCAAAACACGACGCCGATCTTTCGATGGAAGCGGCGGCGTGCATCGGATGCGGCGCCTGCGCGGCGGCGTGCCCGAATGCCTCAGCAATGTTGTTCACCGCGGCCAAAGTTTCCCACCTCGCGCTTTTGCCTCAAGGCGAACCGGAACGAACGAAGCGTGTGGTCAGCATGGTGCAAGCGATGGATGCCGAAGGTTTCGGCAACTGCACCAACACTTACGAATGCGAAGCGGTCTGCCCGGCCGAAATCAGTGCGAGCTTCATCGCCAAACTGAATCGCGAATATTCGAAAGCGAGTTTGCGCCGCAGCGCCGGTGAATAGGTGAATAGGTGAATCGGCCGCTCCGCGAGCGATGTTGATTAATGCGGCTGCGCCACCACTTTAGCATCGAGCAATGGACTGCTCGATCCACCTCAAATCGTCTCGCGCGCACAGGTCCAAATTTCACGATCGAGCTCCTCGCGCGCGCGCTTCGTCAGGAGATCGACATCGGCGTTTTCGCGCAGCACCGCAAAAACAGTCGAGCCGGATCCTGACATCAAAGCCGCTCCAACTTCCGCCTGTTTCAGCAGCCATGCTTTCAGTTGCGCGAGAAAAACGAATTTCTCGAAGACGGGTCGCTCGAGATCGTTCACGAAATCTTGGCCGTCGAAATTCTGCGGCAGATAGGAAATTCCCGGAATCTCCTTTGAATTCTGCCAGCGCGAGTAAGCCCACGCGCTCAAAACGGAAAAAGCCGGTTTTAAGAGCAAGATCGAGAATTTCTTTTTCACCTTGGCTGGACTGACGATTTCGCCGCGGCCTTTGCAAACAGCGCCTGATTCGAAAAGGAAAAACGCGACATCGGAACCAATCGTCGATCCAAGTTTCGCCAATTCTTCGCGTGAGAGCTTGGTTTCAAAAAGTTGATTGAGAGCGATCAATGTCGACGCCGCGTCGCTACTGCCGCCGCCAAGTCCGGCGCCTTGAGGAATTTGTTTCTCGAGCTTGATCCTGACACCAGCGGTGACTTTGGTCCTTTCGAAAAACAATTTTGCTGCACGCACGACTAGATTCTCGTCACCGGACGGAACCGTTGGATCATCGCAACTGAAATCAATCCAGCGCGACTGCGGTTCGATGTCGATTTTATCAGCCAGCGAAATCGGCGAGATTAGCGTCTCGATTTCATGAAAGCCGTCGTCACGTCGCCCGAGAATCTTCAGGGAGAGATTAATCTTTGCGGGAGCGAGAACTTGCATTTTTGTCATGTCGAGCGGCTATTTTGTCATTCCGACCAAATTGGAGGAATCTCTAATTGTTTCAGTTATGGTGAGCGTCAAGAAACAGAAACAGTAAGAGATGTCTCGACTTCGCTCGACATGACAAAACGGTCGGAATGACAAAGATAAGTGAGAAGATAATCGTGGCGCTGGACGTGCCATCCAAAGACGCCGCAACGCGGCTAGTCGAGCGGCTGCGCGAGCAGATTTCGTTTTTCAAAATCGGATTGCAACTTTATACCGCGGAGGGGCCGGAGATTGTGCGGGCTGTGACCGTAAACGGCGCAAAAGTTTTTCTTGATCTCAAACTGCACGACATTCCAAACACCGTCGCAAGAGCAGTCGAATCGGCATCAGAACTCGGTGTGCAAATGCTGACAATTCACCTGACCGGTGGTAGCGAAATGATTCGCGCTGCGGTGGCGTCAAGAAAAAAGGAGATGTCGATCTTGGGCGTGACCGTCTTGACCAGCTTGACCCAGCAAACTCTCGATGAGATCGGAATCGAAGAGCAACTCGACCGACATGTCTTAAGACTGGGCAATCTGGGTGTCGCGGCTGGAATCGATGGTCTGGTTGCGAGCCCTTTCGAAACACGCTTTTTGAGGAGCGAACTTGGCGACAAAATTAAGATCGTTGTTCCC
>QHOI01000152.1 GCA_003218705.1 Verrucomicrobiota bacterium
TCGATGATTTCCCGATTGATCCAGGTGTCTTTTCGCCTGGCGCAGGCGCGAATTACTTCGCCGAAGCGATTGTCGATCTTGATCTCGAAGATATTCTTCCGGGCAACGCGCCGTAGTGCGTGCGGCAAATGAAAGTCGTCGAGCGGAATAATCGCGCGGGGATCGGGCGAAAACCAGGCGATCGAATCGTCTTCCATCGCCATCGGGAAAACGCCCAGTCGATAACCTTGCAGCAAAAGCTCCGAATCGATCATCTGAAGCAGAATGCTAGACAGGATTTACAGGATGAACAGGATTCGAAAACCGAATCAACCAGCGTCGTTGGGGAACCCAATCTGTTGAATCTTGTTAATCCTGTCGATTTGCTTTTGATCACTTCATTCCTAAAATGAGCGGATGAGGCCCTTATCGATCCTGCTCGCGATCGCTTGCGCAGCACTTGCCGGTGGTTGCGCTGATCCGCTCGAACAACGAAGCGGTCAAGAAGTGCAGTCACAATTGCAACGCGGCGTTACCGGCCAAGGACAACTTGTTCCTGAGCAACGCGACCCGGGCGATCCAGCCGGCGAACACGGGGTTCCCCAAACGCATCCCTAGCGAATGAAAACAGCCGCGCGCCCGAAACATTCAAAGATTCTCATTCTCGATTTCGGATCGCAATACACCCAGGTCATTGCGCGCCGCATTCGCGAGCTTCAAGTCTATTCCGAAGTAGTTCCTTTCGATCTTCCCGCCGCTGAGATCAAAAATCTTAATCCAAATGGAATCATTCTTTCCGGTGGCCCGGCCAGCGTTTACGACAAAGGCGCGCCCCAGATTGATCCGGAAATCTTTTCGTTAGGCATTCCAGTGCTCGGAATTTGTTATGGATTGATGCAGATGGCGCATCATCTCGGGGGCCAGGTCGTCTTCACTGGACGGCGCGAGTACGGCGCGGGAATGTTGCATATCACCAACGGTTCGCAGTTACTCGATGGACTCGGTAATCAACTCGATGTCTGGAACAGTCACGGCGATGAAGTAACCGCCTTACCGAAAGGTTTTCTCGCGGCCGGGCGGACAGAGAGTTCCGATTTTGCTGCGGTCGAAGATCGACAACGGAAACTTTACGGATTGCAATTTCATCCTGAAGTCGCGCACACGCCGCGCGGCAAAGAAATCCTGCAAAATTTTGCCTATCACATCTGCCATTGCGCGATGGATTGGACGATGGGCTCGTTTATCGAAGAAGCGTGCGAGCGCGTCCGGCGCCAGGTTGGCGACGAAAAAGTCGTCCTTGGTTTAAGCGGTGGCGTCGATTCGTCCGTCACGGCCGCACTGCTTCACAAAGCGATCGGCGACCAGCTCACGTGCATTTTTGTGAATAATGGCCTCTTGCGCGCGCGTGAGGAAGAAATTGTTCAACGCGTGTTCGGTGAAAATTTTCATGTTCGTTTGAAATATGTCGATGCGACCGAGCGTTTCCTGACCGGGCTCAAAGACGTGACCGAGCCCGAGCAGAAAAGAAAAATTATTGGGAATGAGTTTATCGCGGTGTTTCAACACGCGACCGAGGAATTGCTCGCACAAGATCAACAACGCAAGGCGCGCAAACTCGCCACGGCGAGTCCGTCCGGTGGCGGACACGGCCATTACAAATTTCTCGCGCAGGGAACGCTTTACCCGGACGTGATTGAAAGTGTCTCAATCGGCGGCAATCCGGCGGGCGTGATCAAGAGCCATCACAACGTCGGCGGCCTGCCGGAGAAAATGCATTTCGAACTCGTCGAACCGGTCCGGCAATTGTTTAAGGATGAAGTTCGTCAGGTCGGATTGCAGCTCGGTTTGCCGAAAGAGATTGTTTACCGGCAACCGTTCCCGGGTCCAGGACTGGCAGTTCGTATCCTGGGCGAAGTCACGCCCGAGCGATTGTCGATCTTGCGCGAAGCGGACACGATCGTGCAGAGCGAAATGGAAGCGAGCGACTGGTATTATCGCGTCTGGCAATCATTCGCAGTTTTGTTGCCGATCCAAACCGTCGGCGTCATGGGCGACCAGCGCACATACGAAAACACCGTCGCGCTGCGCATTGTAGAAAGTCAGGACGGCATGACTGCCGACTGGGTGCGCCTTCCGTACGAATTGCTCGCGCGCATTTCGTCGCGCATCAGCAACGAAGTCGAAGGCGTGAACCGCGTCGTTTACGACATTTCAAGTAAACCTCCGAGCACCATCGAGTGGGAATAATCGATTGGCGGACTTCCCGCCGCAGCGGGTAAACTTCTTGCGAATTGCGGATTTTTAATTGCTAATCGGCGGTGATGAACGCCGAGCAGCTGCGTCTCGCGGAAAACAAGCCGCACCCCGAGCCGTGGCATTTCTGGGGGCCGTATCTGGCCGAGCGTGCCTGGGGCACGGTGCGCGAGGATTACAGCGCAAACGGCGACGCCTGGAATTATTTTCCGCACGATCACGCGCGCTCACGCACGTATCGCTGGAACGAGGATGGCATCGGCGGCATTTCGGATTACAAAGGCCGGCTCTGTTTTGCGTTCGCATTTTGGAATGAACACGATCCGTTCTTGAAGGAACGGATTTTCGGCGTGAGCGGCCCGGAGGGAAATCACGGCGAGGACGTGAAGGAACTTTATTGGTACGTCGACAGCACGCCGTCGCACAGTTTCATGCGGATGGTCTATCGCTATCCGCAGTCGCGTTTTCCCTACGAAGAACTGGTCGCGCAAAGCGGCGCGCGCTCGAAGATGGAGGGCGAGTTTGAGATTTGGAATACGACCGCACTCGCGGAAAACCGCTACTTCGACGTTGAGATCGAGTACGCCAAAGCGGATCCGCACGACATTTTAATTCGTGTGAGCGCGAAGAACTGCGGTCCTGAATCGGCGCCACTCCATTTGCTGCCAACAATTTGGTTTCGTAACACTTGGAGTTGGGACCGGGCCCAACCCAAACCAACGCTTCACAAAACCGCTAAGGGACATGCAGCTGTGATCACAGCGAGCCATACGGTCCTTGGGAATTACGATTTATTCTGCGACTCGCCGGACGACCTTTTCTTCACCGAAAATGAAAGCAATTCGGAGCGGCTCTGGGGGATCCCGAATTCAACGCCGTTCGTCAAAGATTCAATCAATGATCGCATCGTCAGCGGCAAGATCGATCACGTTAATTCGGCGGGATTCGGGACGAAAGCGGCCGCGTATTACAAGTTCAACATCCCGGCAAAGGAGACTACCTCGATCCAGCTGCGATTAACTCGGGCGTCAGCGAATAAAAAAACGAACAATGAACCATTTGCAGATTTCGAAGAAATCTTTACGAAACGACGGGCCGAAGCCGATGAATTCTACGGCGAGATCGCGCCGTCGTCGTTAACTGAAGAGCAGCGCGCCGTTCAGCGGCAAGCATTCGCGGGCTTGCTTTGGAGCAAACAATTCTATCATTACATCGTCGATCAATGGCTCGACGGCGATCCGGACCAGCCGCCGCCGCCGGACGAACGCAAGCACGGCCGCAATTCCGGCTGGCGTCATCTTTACAACGAGCGCGTCATGTCGATGCCGGACAAATGGGAATTTCCGTGGTACGCATCCTGGGACCTTGCTTTCCACTGCATCCCGCTCGCTCTGGTCGATGTTCAGTTCGCCAAAGCGCAACTCGATCTCATCGTCCGCGAATGGTATCAGCATCCCAACGGGAAAGTTCCGGCTTACGAATGGAATTTCGACGACGTTAATCCGCCGGTGCTGGCGTGGGCGGCGTGGCGCGTTTATCAGATCGAGCGCAAAAAAACCGGAAAAGGTGACCGCGCGTTTCTGGAAACGATCTTCCACAAAATGCTGATCGCCTTCACCTGGTGGGTGAATAGCAAAGACTCCGAAGGCAAAAATATTTTCCAGGGCGGTTTTCTCGGACTCGACAACATCGGCGTCTTCGATCGCAACGCGCAGTTTCCCGATGGCACACATCTCGAGCAAAGCGACGGCACTAGTTGGATGGGAATGTTCTCGCTGAACTTGATGCGAATTGCGATCGAGCTCGCGCGAGAAAATCACGTTTACGAAAATATCGCGACCAAGTTCTTCGAACATTTTCTCATGATTGCTGCGGCGATGAACAAACTCTGCGGCAAAGGCGTCGGTTTGTGGGACGAGGAGGACGAATTCTACTACGACGTTCTCCACACGCCCGGCGGACGAAATCTTCCGTTGCGCGTCCGATCGTTGGTCGGTCTAATGCCGCTGCTCGCGGTCGAAACGGTTCAATGGCAACTGATCGAAGCCCTGCCGGGATTCAAATCACGACTCGAGTGGTATCTCGAATATCGGCCCGACCTCGCGAGTTTGGTTTCGCGTTGGCAGGAGCCGGGCATGAAAGAGCTGCGTCTCGTCGCGCTTACGCGTGGACATCGGATGAAGTGTTTGCTCCGGCGCATGCTCGACCCGGAAGAATTTCTGAGCGACTACGGGGTTCGTTCCCTCAGCAAATTTCATCAGGCCCATCCATACTCCATCACGGTGCGGGGCGAGGAGAAAATCGTCAGTTACGAGCCGGCGGAATCGCAAACGGGAATTTTCGGCGGCAATTCCAATTGGCGCGGCCCGGTTTGGCTTCCAATCAACTACCTCCTAATCGAATCGCTCCAGCAATTTCACCATTACTACGGCGACGATTTCAAAGTGGAATGTCCGACCGGCTCCGGGAAGTTGATGCACCTCAAAGAAGTCGCCAACGAACTATCCAATCGGCTGATCAAAATCTGGCTGCGCGATGAAAATGGCGAACGTGCATTCGCGCGCGCGTCAAGGTACGAAACTGTAGGAGACGCTGTTAGCGTCTCAGGGAAGCCAACGGCTTCCCCTACAGGGACCCGTTACTTATTCCACGAATATTTTCACGGCGATATCGGCGCCGGCCTCGGTGCGTCGCATCAGACCGGGTGGACCGGCCTTGTCGCGAAACTGATTCAGCAACAAGGCGAATTTGGAACGATTCAACGCTCACCCTAGCCAAGGGTTAGCTTTTTGTCTTTCACTCTTCGCAGCTCTACGGGAATCCCACGGGTGCAATTATCGCACCAGTGGCGCTGATTACGTTCGAGCCGTTTACGTGCGCCGCAGTTATCGCACACGAAGATGTCGGTCTGCTTTTTCTTGTACCCAGCATGAATGGCCACGATTCTATTAATTCGAAACTTTGGTGCTCAACGGATGCACCGCGGCCGCCGTTTGTAGAGCAGAGTTAACGCTTTACTCGGTTTGTCTCGGTCGCCGCATGATGTGGATGGCGAGAATGCGGCTTTGGTGGCGGGCGAGGAGGTAATCGATGAAATCGCCGATAATCGAGTTCGGTTTGTGCCCGAGCTTGGTCACCACGCGGCAAATGAGAGTGTTGCTCCGGCCGTGCCATTCCAAATTGATCGCCCCGTGAAGATCGCGCGCGCTATGAATTTTCGCCCAACCATGCGGGCGCCCCGGTTGTTTCGACCAGGCCTTGATAAAGCCAAATTTTTTCTCCAACTGTGGATCTCTCGTGATCTGGCTGCGCAACGATCCGCGCCCAGTCGCGATCACTTGGATCACCGTTTGCATTCGGTCGTTAGGTTCAATCGCGCCGCGACTTTTGCAATTTTTCTTTGTGCCCGCGAATCACGCGAATTGACACAAAAAAAGAAACTTCCTTTCCAAATTCATTCGTGTGAATTGGCGTGATTCGCGGGCAAGCTTCTTTGCGCCAGGCTACAAAGAGCGGAACATGACGTAAACATCGACATACCCTTTTTCCGGATGCCGAAACGCGCCCGGCAACGTAGCAACGATTTTCATTCCGAGGTTTTGCCAAAGTTTCACTGCTGATTCGTTGGTCGAAACAACAAAGTTAAATTGCATCGCGCGAAAACCGAGACGGCGCGCTTCCCTCAAGCAATGTTCGCCCATCGCGCGACCGATCCCCTGCCCGCGCGCAACCGCGGGTACCATGAAAGCGGCGTTGGCGACGTGCGCGCCACCGCCGGCTTGGTTCGAGTGCAACGTGTAAATGCCAACGATGTGTCCGTCTCGTTCAGCCACAAAGGCGCGCGCACCAGTTTGAAACCAGTAGGCAAACGCGTCCTCGCGGCACATTTCCGGATCGATCGGGTATGTGTCACCCGCCGCGATCACCTCATGAAAAATTTCCCAGATCGTATCGCGATCCGGATCCTTGGCCGGACGAATGTTAATATCGTTTGTCATGTCGACCGAAGTGGAGACATCTCTAAATATTTCCGAACTCAGAAATAGTAAGAGATTCCTCGACTTCGCTCGGAATGACAAAAGGCATGCCGGTCCGCAACGCTTTATTTCCGTTTGAAATACTGCACCGCTTTTTCGTGCTTCTTGGCGGCGGCTTTGGTCTTGAACGTGCCGAGGTTCCGACGTTTCCCGGTCTTCGGATTTTTCTTTCGCGAATACAAACGGTAACCAGATTTCAGTTTCCGGATCATGTCGATTTGATTTGACGCGGCAGAGGGACGCCGACTTTGCCTTCGCGCATTTCGACTTTAAGGATTTTCAGATCCACTTTTGCCGGACCGTTGGTGACTTTGCCGGTGCGCACGTCGAAACACGAGTTATGCCACGGGCATTGAACGTTGAATCCTTCGAATTTTCCTTCGGACAAGGGCCCGAAACGATGAGTGCAGAATTCCTGAAAGGCGAAAAGTTGATTCTCGATCTTGGCGATGGTCATGATTTGACCACCGATCTCCACGCGTAAGGTCTCGCGCTCGCGAAGCTGTTGCGCGGCCATGATTGGAACGAAGACGCTATCTGCACCGGGAATCGGCGCGGTAAGGTGGATTGTGTCCCGCGGCGGCGGCATGTGTCGTTTATGCCGCCCGACGCCGATACCATCATCGTAAACAAGCCGGCCACCGAGATAACCGGATGCGCAGAGAAGGCAGATACCGACCAGCGACAAAACGAACGGCCCGGTGCGAATTCTTGGATCGGACAACATCGAAGAGCGCACGCCCAAATTAATTCCGTAAAGCCCGACGACGATGAGATTAAGAATCAAATGCGCGGTAGCGGTCCGCTTGCCCG
>QHOI01000153.1 GCA_003218705.1 Verrucomicrobiota bacterium
TTCGCTGATTGTGCAATGAAAAAAGTTAGGTGGAGCAGCGGCCATAGGCAACTGGACGATTCGGTCGTGACTCTGTTGCGGAAATGGAAATTTAGACCGGCCACAACAACTCCTGTTAGGATTCCATTCAGCTTTACTGAAAATGGGAAGGTCGAACTAGGAAGTCGATCCAGTCCCTAAATGGCTGATCAATTAACCGGTCTGTTGTCGCCTTTCCTAAGATCGCGGCGAATCGCGGCGGTTAGACCCTTTCTGGATCAGGGAAACTTACTCGATGTCGGATGCGGCACAGGAGATTTGGCGCGTTACGTTGATGCAGCACGATATGTCGGTGTCGATCGAGACGAAGAATCGATCGCGATCGCAAAAAGACTTTTTCCCGCGCATCGTTTTCTGACGCTCGCGCAATTCGCTCAATTAAAGAACGAAAATGGTTTTGAACGAATCGTTGGTCTCGCGGTGATCGAACATGTAGAGGATCCGCAGAAATGGCTGGCCTGGTTACGAACGCTCTTAAAACCTGGTGGTCGGGTAGTCCTGACGACCCCTCATCCGTCGATCCGTTGGTTGCACGAATTGGGCGCGCGCATCGGCGTGTTTAGTCGCGAAGGCGCGAGGGAACATCGAGAACTAATCAATCGAGATCGCATGATCCAACTCGCCAAGACAAGCGGATTCCGCATTCAGTATTTCCGTACATTTCTGTCGGGATGTAATCAACTGTTCGTCCTCGAACCAATCTAATTGTGTCATCCCGAACGAATGTGAGGGATCTCCCACAAGGTGATCGATCACGCTAGATCGTTTGTGTGATCCGCGCTTCGACTGTGAGATTCCTCGCTCTGCTCGGAATGACAATAGCGCTAGTCGTAACGGTTACTCGGAATCACCGAATAACTGCTCTCGCAGGTCTTGCCACTTAGGATTCAGCGTCTCGACGAGCTGATTCTTCTTTTCGCGTCGCCACGCTTTGATCTCTTTCTCGCGCGCTATTGCATCTTCAGGGTTATCGAACTCTTCGTAATAGATAAGTCGATCGACTTTATATCGTTTCGTAAAGGATTTCGCTGAGGCGGTTCCATGAAACCAAAGTCGACTCTCGATACTGTTCGTGACACCTGTGTAGAGAACCACACGACTTCGATTGGTCATGATGTACACGTAGTAGGTTTTACCCATTGCGTATTGTCATCCTGAACGAAGTGAAGGATCTCTCACAAGCTGGTTGATCACGCTAAGTAACTTGTGTGATCCACGCTTCGACTGTGAGATCCCTCGTTCCACTCGGGATGACAGAAAAAAGGCGCGCAAGCAGCCGCTAAAAAAACGCAACCCACCGGCAGCAGCCGGTTTACGGCTGTGATAAGCTTTTGTCGTGAGTGCGACTGCTTTGCGTCAGGCCGATCGGCCGTGGCGCATTATTTTTGGAATCGGCATTTTCGTCGCCGCGATCGCGGTCCTGGGGATGATCGTGTGGCAAGGAATCACCGCGCATGGCGCGCCGGATCCGACCCAACCGAACACGAGCCCGACGGTTGCGTTTCTCGATATCGGCGTTCTCGTTTTTCGCGAAGGATTGGAATGCATTCTGGTACTCGCCGCGATTACCGCGAGCATGACCGGCGCAAAGAGCGCACATCGGCGCCCGGTCGCAGTCGGCGCCGGCGTCGCATTTGGCGCAACCTTAATCACCTGGTTCATCGCGGTCCGAATTGTGGATTCGCTGAGCGACAATATGCGCGCGCTCGATTTGCAAGCCGCCACCGGATTGCTCGCAGTCGTCGTCTTGCTCGTGATCATGAATTGGTTCTTCCACAAAATTTATTGGGGCGGCTGGATCCGCGCGCACAATCGCCGCCGCAAAGCGCTGCTGAGCAATGGCCACGAAATCGGGAAACAATCGTTGCTCTGGGGATTGATCCTGCTCGGATTCACTTCGCTTTATCGCGAAGGATTCGAAGTCGTCTTGTTTTTGCAGACTTATCATCTGCGTTTCGGCGGCGGCGTTGTTTTGAAAGGCGCACTGCTTGGAATCGCGCTCTCGGGGATCGTCGCGGTGCTGACATTCGTACTCCAGCAACGTCTTCCTTATCGCAAAATGCTGATCACAACCGGCGTTCTGCTCGGCGTGGTGTTGCTGGTGATGGTGGGTGAACAAGCGCAAGAGATGCAGCTCGCGCATTGGATTTCGACCACGCCGATTGCGTCCCTCGTTCCAATGATTCCGCGCTGGATGGGATTGTGGTTCTCGGTCTTCCCAACTTACGAAACATTAATCGCGCAATTCATCGCCGCAGTGCTGGTGATCGGTTCCTACTACGCGGCGCGACATTTCGGCGGCAGTCCGGCGATTGAAGAACCTGTTCAAGAAGCGAAAGCCGAGGCGCAAGTGGCAGTCGCCGAAGAACTGCAGCCCGTTCACTGACGCGAATGAAACAATACTGTCGGGGACGCTGTTAGCGTCCCATCTCGGGAATCGGGAAGCCAACGGCTTCCCTACAGGTTCGACGCGCCATGCTTTCCACGCAAAAGTTCACGCTACCGATCGTGATATTGTCGATCTTGCCGGCGATGTGCGCATTCGCCGGAGTTCGGCATTTCACGTTCTTATATGAAGCGCCGACATCGCCGCCAGGCAGCACTGAGCTGGAAAATATGGTCACGTGGGCGCACGGCGCTGGTTGGAACGATGCGTTTATTCGCGAAGAACTCGAAATTGGAATAACCGATCGGCTCCAACTCGGAATCTATCCGCTCGACTGGAGTCATCATAGCGAAGGCGGTTTCCAATACAACGGCGGCGCAGTTGAATTGATTTACAACCTATCCAATCCGGTCGTCGATCCGGTCGGCATCTCGCTGTATCAAGAAGTCAGCGTCGCGCGCCGGCATTTCGAGTCCGAATCAAAACTGATCGCGCAAAAGAATTTGGGACGCTGGATTCTCGATTACAACGCGACGCTCGAAGCCGAGTGGGAAGCGCAAGGGTTAAAGGAACAAAACGGCGAATTGCAACAAGCGCTCGGCGCGAGCTACGAAATTTCGCCGCGGCTCTCGGTCGGAGTTGAATTTCTACACGAATTCATTTTCCCGGATTGGCGCGACGACGGAAGAATCAGAAACGTTTTCGTTGGACCAAATGTTTCGTATCGCCGCGGCGAATGGTTTGTGACCGTGACCGCACTCGCGCAAGTCACTGACACCGCGGACGAAGCAGATTTTCAGTTGCGAACCATTTTCGGGATCGGTTTTTGAGGATCATCCGCATGAAACTTTTGAGGCAGCACCCTCACCTTCCGCCTACGCCCCGCTACGGCGCGGCAGGCAATCCTCTCCCTGAGGGAGAGGAGGCAACAACGCGGCTGGCAAGAGCGACTCTGGGGAGCGCACGCGCCTCGCGTGCTGATTGCGGCGCCTCGCCGCAATCAATTCTGCGTCGGCGCGGAATGTTGCAATGGGTCAGAAGAAAAAAGTTCGCGATGGCGGGGGCGCCATCGCCAGCACGCGAGGCGCGTGCGCTCCCCCGAATGCGAGGACACGCCTGTAAACTGATTATCGTCTGCTGTATTTCAGTCAGCTGCGAATTGACCAATTACGTTCCGCCGGTTACGCAACAAATGGCGGCAAGCAACTCGCGAAGGCAGGATGTCGATCTCAATAAGCTGCGCGAAGGCCGCACGCTGTTCGTTCATCGCTGCATTGAATGTCACACTCTGCCGCCTCTCTGGCATTACACGTCCAAAGATTGGACAGAGATTGTGAACAGCATGTCGCATCGCGCGAGCTTGAAGCCAGCGGAACGCGACGCCGTTATTGCCTACATTCTGGCGGTGCGCGCAACCGAACGCTGACTTTCATTAACACCGGGCTTTAGCCCGGTGTTAAACCAGTCAGAGTTTAGGTAAACCGTTTAAACGGTTTTTCGGCGAGGCCGATCGACAAACACCGCGCTGAAGCGCGGTGTTAATGAGTGACTGCCTCAATGTGACACGGACTGGCAGGCGAGACGCCTGGCACCACAAATACCAAAGTCGCGATTCCAGTTGAACCGCGCGGCTAGCTTTTCACCTTAAGCGGATGATTTCGTCCATTTTGCGTTTTCTGTCTTCGGCCGCGCTCGTTTTCGTTTGCTTAACCACCTTTGCGGTTAGTCCACCGCCGAAAGAGGGCGGTCAGACGCCGTCGGCGACGAAATCGCCCACCGCGACGCCGAAACCGACTCCAGCCGGCGCAATCGATGAGAAATTGTTCAGCGGGATGCAGTGGCGCCAAATCGGACCTTTCCGCGGCGGTCGCGCGCTCGCGATTGAAGGCGTTCCTGGGGAACCGGACACCTATTATTTCGGCGGAGTTGCCGGCGGCGTTTGGAAAACAGTGGACGGTGGCCAGAATTGGACGCCGCTTTTCGACAAGGAAGATATTTCGTCGATTGGCGCAATCGCGGTCGCGCCTTCGGATCACAATGTCGTTTACGCCGGCACCGGTGAAGCGGCCATTCGCGGCAACACCACTTACGGAATCGGCGTTTACAAATCGATCGATGCGGGCAAGACCTGGAAAAATGTCGGACTCAGAGGCAGCCGCCAAATCGGCGCGTTGATTGTCGATCCAAGAAATCCCGACGTCGTTTTGGTCGCGGCGCTCGGACATGCGTTCGGTCCAAATCCGGAGCGCGGGATTTTTCGGACAGCCGACGGGGGCAAAACGTGGACGAAAGTTTTAAGCAAAGATGAAAACACCGGCGGGATCGACATCGTGTTCGATCCGCACAATCCGAACATCCTTTTCGCGTCGCTCTGGCAGGCGCGCCGGCAGCCGTGGTTTTTCTCGAGCGGCGGAGCGGGTAGCGGTTTGTATCGCTCGGAAGACAACGGCGTGACCTGGAAACATTTGGAAGGCAAGGGTCTTCCAGAAGGAATTTTGGGAAAAATCGGCGTCGCGGTTTCGGGCGCCGACTCGAATCGCGTTTACGCCATTATCGAAGCGAAAGAAGGCGGCTTGTTTCGCTCCGATGATGCCGGACAAAAGTGGACGCGCATAAACGACGACGGCCGCTTTCGTCAGCGCGCGTGGTACTTCAGCAAAGTTTACGCCGATCCAAAATCGGCGGACACGGTGTATCTCTTAAACACCGGCGCGTTCAAATCGGTCGACGGCGGCAAAACATTTAATCTCCTTCCCGCGCGACACGGGGATCACCACGGTCTTTGGATCGATCCGCAAAATCCGAATCGGATTGGCAACGCGAATGACGGCGGCGCCAGCGTCTCGATCGACGGCGGGAAAAGCTGGACCACTCAAAACAACCAGCCGACCGCGCAGTTTTATCACGTGGCAGTCGACAACGCGTTTCCGTATCACATTTACGGCGCGCAACAGGACAACTCGAATGTTTGCATTGCGAGCCGCACGGATTCGGGAGTGATCGGCCGCGAGGATTGGTATCAGGCCGGCGGCGGCGAGTGCGGGTTCGTAATTCCCGATCCGCGCGACTGGCACATCATTTATTCCAACAGCGAAGGCTACATCGCGCGCTACAACAAAACCAAAGAAGACGATCAGGACATCAGTCCGGTGCCGCTGGACAATTCCGGGCGCGGCGCGGTCGATCTCGCGCATCGCTTCCAGTGGGTTTCGCCGCTGCTGTTATCGCCGCACAATCCCGACGTGATCTATACTGCGGCCGAATGCGTCTTTAAATCGGCCGATCACGGCCAGAGCTGGACACAGATCAGCGGAGACTTAACCAAGAACGACAAAACCAAGCAGCAGCCGAGCGGCGGCCCGCTCACCAACGACATCACGTCGGTCGAATATTATGACACGATTTTCGCGTTGACCGAGTCACCGGTGGACAAAGGTACGCTTTGGGCTGGAACAGACGACGGACTGATTCAGGTCAGCACGGATGACGGCGCCCATTGGAGCAACGTCAGTCCGAAAATGCCGGAATGGAGCACAGTCGATTTGATCGAAGCATCGCCGTACGACGGCAAGACTGCTTATGCCGCGATCGACCGACATAAACTCGACGATTTTAAGCCCTACATTGTTAAAACAACCGATCTCGGCAAAACCTGGAACTCCATCGTTAATGGAATTCCGGACGGCGCATTCGTGCATGCCGTGCGCGAGGACCCGAAAAAGACCGGACTGCTTTATGCCGGCACTGAGCTGGGCGTTTTCGTTTCGTTCGATGCGGGCGCGCACTGGCAACCGTTGCAGTTGAATCTGCCGCGATCGCCGATTCATGACCTGCTCGTGAAAGACGATGACCTGGTGGTGGCGACGCATGGCCGCTCGTTTTGGGTGTTGGATAATGTCACGCCGCTTCGGCAGTTGAGCGCGCAATCCGCGAACACGGATTTCATTCTTTACCAAACGCAGACCGCATTGCGCTTGCATTACCCCGAGGAATTCGACAAACGCCGACCGGTCGGTGACAACCCGCCGGCGGGCGCGATGATTGATTACTATTTCAAGACTGCGCCGAAAGATGAAGTCACGCTCGATATTCTCGACGGACAGGGAAAAGTCGTCCGGCATTTGTCGAGCAAAGAGAAAGAGGAAGGCCAACAACCGCCGGAATGGCCGGACCGGGTAGAGCGCGTCAAAACAATTCCCGCAAATGAAGGAATGAACCGGTTCGCATGGGATATTCGTTACAACGATCCGATCCACACGCCGGGCGCATCCTATGGCGGAACGGGTCCGAAAGGCCCGCTCGCTTTGCCCGGCGATTACCAGGTGAAGCTGACGGTCGCGGGCAAATCACAGACAGTACCGTTGAAATTAATGATCGATCCGCGCAACAAAGGCGCGGAGGCTGCGCTGCAAAAACAATTCGCGCTCTCGACTCAGGTGACCGGTCGCATTTCGCAGCTGCACCAGGCGATCAATGAGATTCGCGATCTCAAAGCCCAGATCAAGACTCTCCATTTTCGTTTCGGCGACGATGAAAAGCTCAAACCGGCGCTCGCGGCCGCGGACGATCTCGATCACAAAATGTCCGACGTCGAAAAGGAACTGATTCAGGTAAACATGAAAGGCTCAGAGGGAAATCTGGCATTCCCGAGCGTGTTGAACGAGCGCTTCGATGCGTTCAGCCATTTCATTGACGCAGGCGACAGCACCGAACCAACCAAGTCCCAGCTCGAGGTGTTTCAAACACTGGGCAAACAGCTCGACGAGCAATTGGCGAAATGGTCGCAACTCAAATCCCAGGACGTGGTGAAAGTCAGCGATATGATCAAACAGGCGAATTTGCCGGCGCTCATTATTACGCCGCCGAAAACCGAGACTCCGAAAGAAACGAAGTCGTCCTAATTTTTATCGACGCTGTACTTGCCGGGCCCAATGAAGAGAAGACTGATCAGCAGGACCGACATCTCGAATGACGGCAGCCGGACGAGAAATTCGCCCCGGCTATGCCAGACAGCGACCAAATGCACGAGCGTGACTGCAAGCGCAAACAGGACTCCGATTCGAAAAAACAAACCGAGAATCATCAGGATCGCGCCGGCGCAGCCGAGAATCGCGCCGACGAATCCCCAAAATTTGTAGTGCGAATGAAAATCGAGATGCCGCATCGCCGAACCGAAATGCTCCCAACTGTTTGTTCCGCTCCACAAAATCGGCGCAATTAGAATAATGAAGATCAGCCCGAGACTGGCGCGAAACAAAAGTAAACCGGTCTCGCGGTACTTGCTGAGGAATTGCAATGCGGCCACCGGCGCGAACTGTGGTTGAGTCGCGTGGAGATTTCAATTGAAACTACAAGGCACAACCCTCACTGGCGCTTCGCGTCCGCCTTTCCCTCCTAGGGAGAGGATTGCCTGCCGCGCCGTAGCGGGGCGTAGGCGGGAGGTGAGGGTCGCTCATTAACGGATGAAAAGGATCGATAAAGCAGTATTGCTCGCGGCCGGTCGCGGCACGCGGATGCGCGAACTA
>QHOI01000212.1 GCA_003218705.1 Verrucomicrobiota bacterium
CGGCTTCGGTCCAAATAACAACCCAGCGCGGGTAACACCGAAGCCGACGCCTCCCGGGCATCATTACGGTTGGCAAAAAGGAAAACACAATCCGCATCGGATGTAGAATCGCCATCTGACTGATCGGTTTTTCTACTTTCTAGTCGGTAGTTTTCGATTTGTAATCGTCCGGTGATTACCGGAACGGACATTACTGTCTGGACCATCTCTGCGCTCATCGCCGTCGGTATCGGCTTGAGTAAGTACTCTAAATATAAGACGCGCGACAAGCTGGTGCGCGATCTCGCGGCCATGGACCCGGAACGCCGCGAAAAAGTCCTGAGCCGTTTGCAGCCGGACCTGCAAATGGAGATCCGGCAGGAACTGATGAAACGGTTTCGCTTGAAGACCGATATCTGAATTCTCGGCTGAGCCTGTTTTTCTGTCTCTGTTCTCCAAATTCGATATTGGACGCTGGCCCGCCGCGCCGTAGTTGCGAAGGCGGGTTGAGAGTCGGACGTTTTCTGCGTGTCCTTCTTCGAAATGATCGTGTCGGTTTTGCCAACCGACATCGACGAGCAAAATCACGTCAACAACACCGTTTATTTGCGCTGGGTCCAGGACGTTGCCACCGCCCATTGGAAAACGCTCGCCAGCGCGGAATCGCAGGCCGCCATCGGTTGGATCGTGCTGCGGCACGAGATCGATTACAAAATGCCGGCGAGTCTGGGCGACGAGATCGTGTTGCGCACCTGGGTTGGTAAAGCGAGCCGGCTCAAATTCGAGCGCTTCACCGAAATCCGACGCAAGTCCGGTCGCAGCAACACGGAGTTGTCCGGTGGCGACATCGATCCGCCACAGGACGGATTCGCCGTGGCGAATAATCAAGTTCTCGCTCAAGCGCGCACCGTCTGGGTTCCGGTCGATGTTCGCACCGGAAAACCCATCCGCGTCTCCGCCGATGTCCGCGCGCGATTTTCGACGCGAGGCCTCGGTTATCCGTAATCGGTTCTCTGATCTCCGACTTCTGACTTCTAGCCGCTTAGGCGGCCAAACTCTTCCACTCTTCCGGCGTTAACTTCAGTTTCGCCGCGGCCACGTTGTCCTCGAGATGTTGAACGTTCGACGTGCCGGGAATTGGCACCATTACCGGTGACCGCTGCAACAGCCAGGCCAGCGCTACTTGATAAACACTCGCGTTGTGCGTTTTCGCCACCGCGTCGAGCGTGGTCGACTTCACGCCCCGCCCGCCGCCGACTGGAAACCATGGCAGGAAGCCAAGATTTTCTTTCTCGCAATAATCGAGTTCTTTTTCCCACTTCCGATCGTTGATGTTGTAACGGTTCTGAATACTCACGATTGGCAGAACTTTACGCGCCCGCTCGATTTCCGACGTCGACACTTCCGATAATCCAACGTGCCGGATTTTCCCCGCGCTCTGCATTTCCTTGAGCGCGCCGAGCGATTCTTCCATCGGCACCTTTGGATCGACGCGGTGCAACTGATACAAATCGATCCGTTCGAGCTGAAGTCGCTTTAGACTCTTGTCGACAGCTTGTTTGAGATAATCGGGGTGACCGTTCGGCACCCACTGACCGGGTCCTGGCCGGGTGTTGCCGCCTTTCGTCGCGATGACAAGCCCCTTCGGATAAGGATGGAGCGCTTCGGCGATGAGCAGCTCGTCCGTTTCCGGTCCGTAAGCGTCGGCGGTATCGATCAAATTCACACCGAGCTCGACCGCGCGCTTCAACACCTTGACCGCGTTTGCGCGGTCGGGTGGCCAACCCCAAATGCCTTCGCCCGTGAGACGCATCGCGCCGAAACCGAGCCGATTGACTTCGAGATCGCCGCCGATCTTGAAGACCGGGTTCGTCGCCGTCCCCGGCGCGGATAGCGATCCCAGGATTTTTCCGCCCGCTAAAACAGTGGCTCCCGTCGCCACACTGAGCCCAACAAATCTTCGTCGTGTGATTGTCTTGTTCATCTAGTCTTGCAACTCCTCTCTTATAACCATTAACCAATAACTGCGCGCACAGACCGCGCTACTTTCCGATTCACATTTCCAAATTCGAAATTTCCTTCGCGCCCGCAGCTGCTGTTTCTAGTAACTGATAACCAATAACCAATAACTGATAACCCGTCACTGCCCGCCTACGGGACGCGCGCTGTCGGCATATAAAAATTAGATGGTTGTAGCACCAGACGGTCCGAGTCCCACGTTGCGGTGAAGATGTAGACCTGGCCCGGCTTGATCGTGAGGGCCATCGAAGTTGGCCGCCGCGCCTCCGTGTTCGGCAGCGCCAGCACGGTCACCACATGTCGCCCGGCCGAGAGCACACCGCCGTAATGCTGGTTCCGCCCAATATTCGCCACCTTCTTGCCGTCGATCGACATCCGGATCGAGAGATGAGTCCCAAAGTTCGGTGTCCGCTGCACAATCAAGCGTCCGACTTTCCCGGTAAGAGCGGGACTTGCTTTGCTGATGCGCTCGCGCGCCTGCGCACCAGTGCCGGAAGCGAAGATTGCCAAAACGAGAGCGAGAACAAAAAAGATCCTGGCGACGAAATTCCTCCTCATGGACGTTTTCTGTCTTCTACCGTTCTCCCTCAACATCTCAACTTCTTCAGTTTTCCATTCCGCAATTCCCTTGTCTATCGCGTTTCCGCATTCCGACTTCGACATTCGAAGTTGGGCGTTCGGCGTTGGACGTTCTCTGTTCTCTGTTCTCTGTTCTCTGTTCTCTGTTCTCTGTTCTCTGACTTCTGACCTCTGGTCTTCTGCCGTCTCCTCAACCCCTCAGCACTTCTCACTCTTTTCGGCACGGTCGCTGCTGCCTCTACAGGCTCATGAGCGCATCCGCTCTCCGGATCTTGGCCGTCGATAACCAGCCATCGGTCATCTTCTCCCTTGGCTACATCTTCACTGGACCGCGCTACGACCTCACCGGCGTCGAAAACGGTGACGCCGCGCTCGCCCGGCTCGATTCCGGTTTGGAGCAGTACGACATCATCATTGTCGATCAAAAAATGCCGCACCTAAGCGGCGTGGAATTGGTCGACGAAATGAGAAAACGCGGCGTGAACAGCAAGATCATGGTTTTGTCGGCGCACCTGTCGTCCGAAGTGCGCGCCGCCTACGAACGCATGGACGTCCACCTCATGTTCCCGAAACCGTTCGACGTTCGCCAACTCCGTACCGCCGTCGACCAACTTGCGGCCTGATCGGTATGCGCGTCTTGATCGCAGATGACCAGCGTAGTGTAGGAACGTCTTTGGCGGACCTGGTCCGTTGCTGCAAGCACGAAATCGTCGGCGTAGTTGGTTCGGGCTTGGAAGCCATTCAAGCTTACAACCACTATCGTCCCGATCTCGTGTTAATGGATTACTGGATGCCAAAACTGAACGGCGCCACCGCCTGCCGCAACATTCTCGCGAAAGATCCGAACGCGCGCATCATTCTCGTTTCCGGCTGGGCGCCACCGGACGACGCCCGTAAATCGGGCGCGATCGCCATCTTGCTAAAACCGTTGGATCTGGACCGGCTCGAAGCCGCGCTCCACGACGTGGCGGAATCATTGCGCGCGGCCGCGGAAGCAACGATTTCCCTGA
>QHOI01000214.1 GCA_003218705.1 Verrucomicrobiota bacterium
GGAGCGGTGCGAGAAAAATTTGACCCGCGACGCGAACAACGGTGCGGCGATGGGCCACGGTGCTAACGCGCTGGCGGAGTTGGGTCAGCGCGAGCGAGCAAAGGAGTGGATGGAGCGCGCTCTGCTGGTCGATCCGGACAACGTAACCATGCGCTACAATTTTGGCTGCGCGCTGGCTAATCACCTCAACGACAAGGAGGCCGCTTTGGAAATGCTCGGCCCGGCGTTCGAAAAGATGGGCGCCGGCTTTATCAACCATGCCAAAGTCGATCCTGATTTCGATTGCATCCGCGACGATCCGCGGTTCAAAGCCATGGTTGCCACGGCCGAAGCCCGGGTGGCTTCTGAAACGCGGAAAAATTCAAAGCGTAAATCGAAAAGCATTCGATTGGGTAACGTCTAAATTCTTTTACACTTCGTGCCGCCTGTTGAGCAGCGCTCAACGCGAGGGATAGGTTTGTCTTAGCAACTGCGGGGAGCGCCACGCCGCTGGCGTGTAATGCCAGTCCGGCTCGGACGAGCTTTAAGCGTTGAACATCCGATCCAACTGATCACTCTTAACCCTTTAAAAACCGAAACGAGAGAATCTATGAAAAAACCAGAGGAGGACGTGATAATCGCAAAAGAAAAAGCCACCTGGCAGGCCTACAAGGAAAAAGGCAATGGGGTCGTATCTAAACATTTGACATTTACTTCCTGAAAAACTGAAACGCGGAAAAGCTAAAACGACTCACTGCGGCGCGATCGCAGGCTGTCGTGCTCGCAAAATGTATTTCTGAATCTTGCCGGTCGCAGTCTTGGGAAGTTCTTTGATGAAGGTGACGCTGTGCGGCGCCTTGAAATGCGCGAGGTTCGCCCGCGCAAACTCGCGCAGCTCGCGTTCCTCAGCGTGCGCGCCCTGCTTTAGAACAACAAAGGCGTGCGGCGCTTCGCCCCAACGCTTGTCCGCGAACCCGACGATCGCGACCTCCTCTACGGCCGGGTGTCGCAAAAGTACACTTTCCACTTCGACAGAAGAAATGTTTTCGCCGCCGCTTATGATGACGTCCTTCAGACGATCGCGAATCTCAACATAGCCGTCCGGATGCACGACCGCGACATCGCCGGTGTGCAACCAGCCGCCCGACAAAGCCTGCTCGGTCGCTTTCGCGTCGTTGTAGTAGCCGGCCATGATCACGTTGCCGCGGGCGACGATCTCTCCTTGGATAATCCCGTCTTGCGGAACATCCTTGCCCTTTTCGTCGACGACGCGTAATTCGCCAGACGTGATCAGCTCGACACCCTGGCGGGCCTTGATCGCGGCTCGCTCACTGATCGAAAGCGACGCGTGTTCCGGCCGTGGCTCGCAGACAGTGATAAACGGCGCTGTTTCCGTCAATCCGTAAACGTGCGTAATCGTCCAACCGAGCTCCTCTTCGAGCCGCTGAATTGTAGAAGCCGCGGGCGGCGCACCGGCGGTAAGAACTCGGATTCCTCTCGGCGCGAGACGACGGAGCTCTGCTGGCGCGTTCGCCAGCGAAATCAAAACTGTCGGCGCTGCGCACAGCAAAGTCACTTGCTCGGTCTTCATCAATTCGAAGACAGCACGCGGCTCGACTTTACGCAGGCAAACGTGGGTCGCGCCCGCGGCGGTCACCGTCCAGACGAAAGTCCATCCGTTGGCGTGAAACATTGGCAGCGTCCAGAGATAACGATCGGCACAGGTCATGGGTTGATGGAGCAGCGTGCCGACGGAATTCATCCAGGCATTGCGATGAGTGATCATCACCCCCTTCGGACGCGACGTCGTACCGCTGGTATAATTAATTGTGAGCAGATCGGTCTCTCGAATTTCCGGACGCACAAACTCACCCGAGCTCGTCTCGAGCATCGCCTCATAGTTCAACCAGTCCTTACCTTCTCCAGTCAGCGCGACGAACTGTTCAACGTGTGGAAGGCGCGACCGAATACCATCGATCGTGCCGAGATAGTCGCCGTCCGCGCAAACGATGCGCGAACCGCTATGACTGATCAGATAAACGAAGTCGTCCGCAGTCAGGCGATAATTTAACGGCACAAGCACCGCACCGACTTGTGGCACGGCATAGAACGACTCGAGCTGCGCATGAGTGTTCGGTGAGAGATAAGCGATGCGGTCGCCCGATTTTATTCCAAGTTGCTGCAGCACCGCCGACCAGCGATCACACCGATCGAGAAACTGCACATAAGTCCAGCTTGAATCACGATCGACCACAGCGACGCGGTCTGGATAGAGTTTGCACGCGCGGCGAGCGAATTCGAGAGGGGTCAACGGCGTTTCCATTGGTCTCGTTTGAAATGGTGAAAGCTCGGGGAGAAGGGTCGCGATCCTATCAACCTTCCGGCACGGGAGGCAAGCTGGCGCCCGCTAGTGCATCTATAATGTTCCCTGGATGTAAATTGCCGCAGTGCGGCATGATTCAAGATTTCCAAATCAAACGCTGAAAATCTGAAAACTGAGACGCTGAAATCTGAGAGGACAGATCACAGTTTTGGCTCGGTTTGAGCGACTCGTAATCGCAGCGTAAAGTTCATGGTCTTATGCCGGAGGAATTGAAAGCGAAGCGCATGGAAATCGCGCACGTGCTCTTTATTGACATCGTCGGGTATTCGGCACGCCTAACCGACGAACAGCAGGCGTTAGTGGATGAACTGAACCAAATCGTTCGCAGCTCCGACGAATTCAACAAGGCGGCAGCTGCCGGACGGCTGATGAAGATTCCGACCGGCGACGGAATGGCGCTCATTTTTTACAACAGCCCGGAGCAACCGGTGAACTGCGCGCTGGAGATCAGTCGCGCCCTCAGGAATTCCTCGGATTTGCCGGTGCGAATGGGTGTGCACAGTGGCCCGGTGAGCGCGGTAACCGATCTGAATGACCGGACCAACGCCGCCGGCGTGGGAATCAACGTGGCTCAACGAGTGATGGATTGCGGCGATACCGGGCACATCCTGCTTTCGCAAAGAGTCGCCGAAGATCTGCAACAGTACAGCCGGTGGCGTCCGCATCTGCATGACCTTGGTGAGGTGGAAGTGAAACACGGCGAGCGCGTTCACGTTTTCAATTTCTATACCGATGACGCCGGCAATTCAGATTTGCCGAAAAAGCTGGCGAAACCGAATCACCGCGCGACGACTGTGCCGGCGACAACCAAAGCCGCGAAGACACAGCGGCCATCCATCTGCGTGCTGCCGTTCGCGAACATGAGTGGCGATCCCGAGCAGGAATATTTCAGTGATGGAATCAGCGAAGACATCATCACCGATCTGAGCAAGATCTCCGCGCTCCATGTGGTATCGCGGAACACCGCATTCACCTTCAAAGGAAAAGCAGTGGATGTTGGCCAGGTCGTCAGTCAACTGAAGGTCAGCCATGTTGTCGAAGGAAGTGTTCGCAAAGCGGCTGGGCGTGTCCGGATTACGGCCCAGCTAATCGATGGCGCAAATGACAGTCACATTTGGGCCGAGCGTTACGATCGCGATCTGAACGACATCTTCGCGATTCAGGATGAGATCTCTCACGCCATCGTCGATGCGTTGAAGGTGAAACTTCTTCCGGAGGAAAAAAAAGCGATCGAACAGCACGGCACTGAAAACGTTGATGCCTACAATTTATTTTTGATGTTGCGCTGGAGCGTGGGGCGGCAGGGTGGCGACGCCGGCTTGGCAGCGGCGGAACGAGCACTTGCGCTCAATCCGGACCTGGCTGAGGCGCATGCGATAAAAGCAAGAATTTTATCGGAAGAAAATCGGAATGATGAGGCCGCCCGCGAAATCGATATCGCCCTTCGGCTCGATTCCGAGTCTTATCAAGTCAACCGGTTCGCAGCGCTTCTCAAATTCCGACAGAAGCAACTCGAAGAAGCCGCGGCATACTGGGAAAAGTCGCTGACTCTCGACGAAGATAACTTCGGGTCGCCTGGGATGCTGGTTACCGTTTATACCGCTCTCGGAAAGCATGAAGCGGCTCAGCGGGCTGCAAAAATAGCGCTGGAAAGGTGTGAAAAGGTTTTGGCCCGGGATTCTAATAACGGGGCAGCGATGGGCCACTCGAGTGTTGCGCTGGCGATGTTGGGCCAACGCGAGCGAGCTAAGGAATGGATGGACCGCGCGCTGCTGGTCGATCCCGACAACATGACGATGCGCTACAACTTTGTCTGTGCTTTGGCCAATTATCTCAAAGACAAGGATGCCGCCCTGGAGATGCTCCGTCCGGTGTTCGACCGGATAGGCACTGGCTTGATTAATCACGCCAAGGTTGATCCTGATTTCGATAGCATCCGTGATGATCCACGGTTTAAAGAGATGCTCGCCGCCGCCGAAGCACGTGCGGC
This sequence comes from Verrucomicrobiota bacterium, assembly GCA_003218705.1. GTDB lineage: Bacteria > Verrucomicrobiota > Verrucomicrobiia > Chthoniobacterales > UBA10450 > AV40. The sequence continues at coordinate 4,353 of QHOI01000214.1, forward strand.
GTCGGACAGCGTCCTCAAGTCGGCAGATAAGAAGTGAATGCTGAGGAGGACAAGGAAAGGGGTCACATCTAAACTCCGAAAGCTTTCGCGAGCAGGCATTCAACATTTCACGAACCGAAAAGCGGAAAACGACTTATTGCGGCGCGATCGCAGGCTGTCGCGCTCGCAAAATGTATTTCTGAATCTTGCCGGTCGCGGTTTTGGGAAGTTCTTTGATGAAGGTGACGCTGTGCGGCGTCTTGAAATGCGCGAGGTTCGCCCGCGCAAACTCGCGCAGCTCGTGTTCATCAGCGTGCGCGCCCTGCTTTAGAACAACAAAGGCGTGCGGCGCTTCGCCCCAGCGTTCATCCGCGAACCCGACGATCGCGACCTCCTCTACGGCCGGGTGTTGCAAAAGTACGCTTTCCACTTCGACAGAAGAAATGTTTTCCCCGCCGCTGATGATGACGTCCTTCAGACGATCGCGAATCTCAACATATCCGTCCGGATGCACGACCGCGAGATCGCCGGTGTGCAACCAGCCGCCCGACAAAGCCTGCTCGGTCGCTTTCGCGTCGTTGTAGTAGCCGGCCATGATCACGTTGCCGCGGGCGACGATCTCT
>QHOI01000213.1 GCA_003218705.1 Verrucomicrobiota bacterium
AAAGCGCGGAATTTCTTACGATTGGAACAACTTCGGGAGTGACAAAACTCGTGGGGTCAGGCAACCTCTTATCTGGGCGTCCGATCTACATGGCCGATTCAAACGAACCGAAAAAGGAGACGGTGCGCATCACCGTTTCCCCGCCGAGTTCACCCTCGTCGGCGCCGGCTGAATCGCACGAAACGGTGCGAATTCATTTGCCCACCCGACCGCCTGCGAATCCTCCATCCGCGCCGACCGAGCCACTCCCCCAGGCGCGGTCCGCTGCTGCTGCCATGCCCGCGCCGATGACGACACCAGCTCCAAAAAAAGAGACCGCACGCATCACCGTATTGCCCGACCCGCAGCCGAAGCCAGCGGTTCAAATGAAGAAAACGCAGCCGCTGATCGATTTGCCAGCGATGAAGACACCTGCGACCACTGTCACCCTGACACCGGCACCGGAATCGCAACGGCAGCGGCGAATCGATCAAATCCCAATGCCCTTATGCTGGGGGTTGCTCGCGGCTTCGGCCGCCATTTTGATTCTTCAGATTTGGAATTATCTTTCTTAAAGCCATGGAAAACTCGGGGACAATCAATCTGGACGAATCGAATTTTGACCGCGAAATCAACACCGACAAACCGGTGCTAGTGGACTTCTGGGCCGAGTGGTGCGGGCCCTGCAAGTTGATCGCACCACTCCTCGACGAAATCGCTCGCGAGAAAGCCGATGCGGTGAAGGTCGCGAAAGTAAACGTGGATCAAAACCAAAGCCTCTCCTTTAAGTACAACATTCGCGCGATTCCCTCGCTGCTGTTCTTCAAGAACGGCCAATTGCGGGACCAAGTAACCGGAATGACGAGCAAAAAGGATTTGCTCAGCCGGATCGAAGCACTGGCGTAGAAATCGAACATTTCGGCCATTCCGGCGTGTCGCCCGGAACGGGATGTGCTGCCTTGGTCGGGCGGACATGATCTCTGAGCCACTGCTTCATAAAATGAAGATTCTGGTCGTCGATGACGATCAGATGAGTGTCACGCTGTTGGAACAGCTTTTGCAAAGGCGCGGTTATAGTCATGTGATGGGGATCACGGACTCTCGAAAGGCGCTCGACATCTGTGCCACTTTTGATCCAGATCTAATCTTGCTCGACCTGATCATGCCAGGGATGGACGGGTTTGCTTTGCTGGAAGCGCTTCGGGAGGATGGCTCTGAAAGCTTTCTGCCAATCGTGGTGTTGACCGCTGACATAACTGAAGAGGCCAGAGCCCGCGCACTGGAAGCTGGAGCGACTGACTTTTTGGTAAAGCCAGTTAGCCAAGCAGAAGCGCTTTTGCGTATCCGCAATCTTCTCGAGGTCCGGCGACTTAACGTCGTGCTCGAAAATCAGCGCGCTGCGTTGGAAGAAGCGGTGCGAGAGCGCACCGCCGAGCTGCGGTGCACAATTGCCGAGTTACAAAACGCCAATCAGCGCTCGCAAAGCGCATCGGCGTTTAGCGGCGCCTAACCGGGACCCCGGGACCGAGCCGCTGCCGCAATAACTGCCAGTCCGGCTCAGGGCCTGTGCGGCTCGCACCTTGCGCCCGGCGGGGGTCGAACCCACAACCTTTAGCTCCGGAGGCTAACGCTCTATCCAGTTGAGCTACGAGCGCGGCAAGTGCCGATTATAAGTCGTTGGATCGACAATCACAAACGCGCACGAACTTGCTTTTTGCCGGGCTTGGAGCAAACTGAACGCCCGCCTCCACCAACCAGCCTTCGCGTAAAGCTACGGCGGGCCGAGAGGCTACGGCGGGCAGGCCCCTTGGAATCCCGATTTTATGAATCGCATTATCGATCTCATCGAAAAAGAGCAGCAGAAGGGCGATGCCAAGAGTTTCAAGGTTGGCGACAGCATTCGCGTTCACACCCGCGTCGTCGAAGGGGATAAGGAGCGGATTCAAATTTTTGCGGGCATCGTGATCGGACGCAAAGGCCGAGGTTTAAATGAAACCTTTACCGTGCGGCGCATTTCGTATGGCGAAGGGGTCGAACGGGTTTTCCCGCTCAACTCACCGCGGATCGCAAAGATCGAAATCGAGACCGAAGGCAAAGCCCGTCGCGCGAAATTGAACTATCTCCGGCGGCGCAAAGGCAAGGAAGCGACCACAGTTCGAGAATAAAACTGAATAGCTGAAAGTCCGAGCCGGACTGGCGTTTTTCAGCTTTCCCGCGTTTCAGTTTTTCAGTATTTTCCGCCGATGTATCGGCGCTGCGGATTCCGTTACGAAAAGAAACTGCGCGCAACCGGCGTCATTCGAATCGCTGGAATCGATGAGGCCGGTCGCGGTGCCCTAGCCGGACCCGTTGTGGCCGCAGCGACGGTCTTGCCAGAAAAATTTCGCCACCGAAAACTAAATGATTCGAAACAACTCGCTCCGGAACTGCGCGAGACAATTTACGATGAGTTGGTTTCGAACACCGAGATCACTTGGGCAGTCGGCATTGTCGATCACATTGAAATCGATCGGATCAATATTTTGCGCGCAACGCATGAGGCGATGCGCATCGCTCTTGCGGCGCTCGCGATGCCGCCAGATCACGTCCTGGTCGACGGCCTTCCGGTTTTTCCATTCCCATTTCCGCAGACGGCGATCATCGACGGCGACTGCTACAGTTTGAGCATTGCCGCCGCCAGCGTGATCGCCAAGGTCACACGCGACCGGATGATGCGTGACTTCTGCGCCCAATTTCCGGAATATTGCTTCGACCAGCACAAGGGCTACAGCACCGAACTCCACCTCACCAGACTTCATGAATTTGGACCCTGTCCGATCCATCGCCGCTCTTTCGAGCCGGTGGCGCAACCGCTTCTCGCGCTCGAAGGAATTGCCTGAACATCTCCGTCGCGGCGTGCGCGGCGAGAAGTTGGCTTGCCGATTCTTGCGGAATCACGGCTACAAAATTCTTTACCGCAATTTTCGCGACCCGACCGGCGGCGAGATCGACATCGTCTGCCGCGACGGCAACACACTCGTTTTTGTCGAAGTAAAAACGCGCGGTGGCGAAGAGTTTGGCCGCCCGATCGAAGCAGTCAATCGACAAAAGCAATTACGGGTTTCGAAAGGCGGCATTGCCTGGCTGCGGTTGCTCGACAATCCGGATCTCGATTTTCGTTTTGACGTCGTGGAAGTTTTATTGCCGGAGGAGGGCGATCCGCGGCTTGAGTTAATTCAAAGCGCGTTCGAATTATCTCAGCCTTACTTCTACTAACGTGCGCCGCCGATAGAACCGTTCGCTTCGCGGGATGCGATCCTTCAACGGAACTAAGGAGGAATCACATCATGGCAAAAGTCGTAAAAGTCATCGAATTGCTCTCGGAATCGCCGAAAAGTTGGGAGGACGCCGCGCAAAACGCAGTCAGAGAAGCGAGCAAGACCCTGCGCAATATTCGCTCGCTCTACGTCAAGGAGATGACCGCGGCAGTCGAGAATGGAAGGATCACGAGTTAC
>QHOI01000121.1 GCA_003218705.1 Verrucomicrobiota bacterium
CATCGTCTCCAAAGACAAGAACCATCTCTCGAGTGAATTCGGCGATTACGTCGATAGCGAAGGCAACATCGTGGTGCAAAACATCGATGTGCGAAAAGATCGCAAACCGCGCGGAACGCATTTCGATCCGGCGAGGATGCCGTATTGCATGCACTTCAACGGCGGTTACGCGATGCACCAGGGCTACGTCCCGCCGTTCGCGGCATCTCACGGTTGCATTCGTTTGCCGGAAGGGATGGCGGAACGTTTCTACAACCATGCGCCCGTGGGTACGCCGATGACGGTGAAGGAATAAGGTGACCGAACCCACCGCGGACGAATTCGGGAAAAGTCCGGTCCGATTGCTCTATAAGATTATCGGATACGTCGCGATCTGGATTGTCGCGCTGCTGCTAACCGCGCCGGGCCTTTGGCCGCTGGCGTGGATGTTTCCGCTGGGTCTCGTCGCCGTCGTCGATCGTCACACTGCCAACGCTGGCGGCTGGGGAGTGCTTATTGGTTGCTATGCCGTTTATCTCATCCACGGCTTTTTTTATTTCCGCTCGAAGACCACAACGCGAACGGTGATTCTCTACGGCGTCCTGGTGGTCTTGCTGATTGGCAATATCGCCGGCTGCCGCGACATGATGCGCTCGCATTGAACCGATCAGCTAATCAGTTCAAAGAATTTCTTCAGGTCGATGTTGCCACCTGAAACGATGGCGACGATCGGGCCTTTACCCGCTTTTCCAGTCAACGCTGCCGCGAGCGGCAACGCTCCTGCGCCTTCAGAAATGATGCGCGCTTTCTCGGCCATTATCCGCATCGCCTTCTTCGTTTCTTCCAAAGTGACGACAATGTAGTCGTCTACCAGCGGCTTCATGCGGTCCCACATTCGCGGGAACATGCTTTGACCGCCGGCGCCATCGACGAACGATGCTTTCCAGTTCTTAAAAACCTGCGGCGAATTTTTCTCAAAGGACAATGCCGCTGGCGCGGCGGTCTCGGGTTCGGCGCCGAAAATTTTAATTCCCGGATTGATCGCTTTGATCGCGCTCGCCACTCCAGTGATTAATCCGCCGCCACCGATGCTGGCGATGATTGCTTTTGTGTCCGGCGCGTCTTCCAAAATCTCCAGCCCCATGCTTCCGTGGCCGGCAATAAAATTATCGTCGTCGAACGGATGAACGAATGTTCCATCGACGCCGGGAAACGCGCGATCATCCAGCGCTTTCCAAGCGACATCGTAAGATACGAGAACTAATCTTGCGCCAAGCGCGCGCATTCGCGCGAGCTTCGATTCAGGCGCGGTTTCAATTGCGACGACCGTGCAAGGAACACCGGCTTCTCGTGCGGCGTAAGCGACTCCCTGCCCGGCGTTGCCGGCGCTGATCGTCCAGACGCCACGTTTGCGATCTTGTTCCGGGAGAAGCGCGACGGCATTCGCCGCGCCGCGTAACTTGTAAGCATTGATTGGCTGGAGATTCTCCAGTTTCAATCGAACATCGGGAAAATCTGGGCCGAGTTCCAAACGAACGAGCGGAGTTCGCACGATTGTTTGCGCGATGCGCTCCCGCGCTTGTCTGATTTCGTCCAACTTAATTGGCCGGACAGGGTCGAGCGTTGCCGCCATGGAAAATGTCGTCCTACCCGGGCGGCCAGGCGAGAGCGCGTTTGCCCAATAAATGAACGTGAAGATGCGGTACGCTTTCGCCCGCGTCGGGGCCACTGTTAATCACAACCCGGTAGCCGGATTGCTCGATCCCCAGCTTTTTCGCAAGCTCACCAGCGACGAGTAACAATTTTCCAAGAATCGCGCGCTCGGATTCGGATGCAGCCGCTAATCTGGGGATCACTTTCTTCGGCACAATCAAAACATGGACCGGCGACTGCGGATTCACATCGTGAAAAGCGATTGCGTCGTCGTCTTCCCAAATGATTTTCGCAGGAATCTCACGCGCGATAATTTTTTCGAAAATCGTCATGGCAAATTGTCGGACTGAGCAATCACTTCAGCGAGCATTTCAAGCGCTCGCTGCTGGTCGCCATCAACCGTTCACGAATGAAGCAGACAATTTCTTCCCGTAAAGCATCGCAGGCACGGGTCCAAACTCGCGTGCAGCGCAAATGTTTCACACAGGCTTGCAACGAGCAGAGCTGCAAATTGTCAACACCGGTCTCGATCAGGGAATTGAGACGTTTTTCGAGAAGATCGAAAAAGGCGAGCTCGTACCCGCTGCCGGCTTGATGCGCGATATCGACCAACGAAATCGAGATCGGCGGCGGAGCCGGTGCGAAGTAGGGAATAATCTCCTTGTAACCGATCGCTTTCAGGACGTACTGGACCGTCTCCTGAAGCTGTTTGAACGCGACAACGTTCTCGTCGTTTCGAAGGTGCAAATAAAACGCGATGCTCTCAGTGACATGTTCGGTCAACCACCAGCTCGGGTAACCGGCCTTATCGGCCGCGCGGTTAATCGCGGCGTGCAGCCAGTCGCGGTCGAACTCGAAGAGCTGGCCTGAGTCGCAGCGCAGATAAGGAAATTCTTCTTTAAACGCGACCATGACTTACTTGATCGGGTGGAAATAATTCACGTTGCTTCGAGTCAGGCTTCGCCGCCTTGCCCAGCGCGTGGATGGCGTCGACGAATTGATCGACATCTTCGAAGCGACGATGGACCGAGGCGTAACGGAGATACGCGACTTCATCGATACCGCGCAGTTTTTCGAGGACCTTTGCCCCAATAGCGGTGGATTGGACCTCGCGGTCGCCGGTTTCCAAATCGTGCACGATTTCATCGACGAGCTGCTCGAGCGTCAGCAAACTGGTGGAGCGCTTCTCGAAAGCTTTGGCAATGCTCCCAGCGAGCTTCCGTCGATCGAACGGCTCGTGAGTGCGATCGCGCTTCACCACGCGCAAGTCCGAGCGCTCGATCTCCTCGTAAGTGGTGAAGCGATATCCGCATTTGAGGCATTGGCGGCGCCGGCGAATGCTGGAGCTATCGCGAGACTGACGGGAATCGATGACCTTGTCATCACGCGAGCCGCACTTGGGGCAACGCATAGTGTTAAAGCGCTAAATAACACACCACGCGTTGTGGCGTCAACGATCTTTAACGCTTGGAATTGTTGTTCCGCTCAAGCCGCGACCGCTTTGCGCGGCGCGCTCTTCTTCGGCTTTCTTTCGGCGAATTCGAAACCGACTTTTCCGTTTTCCAACTTGAGGTGCGCAGAAAACGGGCGGCCCTTTTTAGAAACAAACTTCGGGAGAAGATCGGTCTTGCCCGTCGTAATCAGTTTTTGCACCTGCTCCTTCGGGATTTCGCGGTGCAGGATGTTCTTGCTGATACGGAATGTGCAGGTCTTCTCCTTGGCCACTGCGTTCTCGCAGGCATAGGCGCGATCAAGCACATAAACCTGACCTTTCTGGCAAATTGGACAAAGTCCGAGCGCTTCGTGCTTCTCGGTATCGATCGTAACCGGCTGATCATGACCGTTCTCGCCGAAATCGAACGCCGGTTTGAAATCTTCACTGAGTTTGACGGTTGCGTTGAACTTGCGGCCGACTTTGCTTCGAAACCCTTCAAGCGGGCCGACTTGTTTCTCAGTTAAAAGTTTTTCCAACTCCGAACGTTCGAACAATCGCCCGGCCATCGTTTTCCAAACGATTAGTCCGCAGGATCGGCATTTGAAGGTGCGATAACTTTCGTCGAAAGGTCCGCCGCCGCACTTCGGACATTTCACCTCAAGCGGCTCGAAATCTCCAGTCACACTATCGCCTTCGAAATTTTTTGCCTTCTCAACGATTTCGCGGGTGAACTTCTTGATGTGGGCCATGAAATCGTTGCGCTTCATCGCGCCTTTTTGCATCCGCTTGAGTTTGGATTCCCATTCGCCGGTCATTTCCGGGGAACACAACTCAGTCGCACCGATGCCGCGCAAAAGCGTGATCAACGCCAAACCTTTGGCGGTCGCAATCAATTCGCGGCCCTGACGATGGACGTAACCGTCGTGAATCAAGCCTTCGATAATTGCCGAGCGCGTGGCCGGCGTGCCGAGACCTTTCTCGCGCATGGCTTCGCGCAGTTCCTCGTCTTCCACGAGTTTGCCGGCGCCTTCCATTGCTGAGAGCAGCGTCGCTTCCGTGAAACGCGCCGGCGGTTTCGTTTCATTTTGGGCAACTTCGATATCAAGCCCTTTGGCCGGTTCGTTCGGTGAAATCGCCACCAGCGACTCCTCGCCCTGCTGTTCTGAGGCCGCCTCGCGCCCGTAAACGGCGAGCCAGCCCGGGTCCTTGATGATTTTGCCTTCGGTCTTAAACGCATCCTTCTCGACCCGGGTGATGCGTGTCGTCACTTCAAATTGCGCCGCGGGGAAAAAGCCGCTGATAAAGCGGCGCACAATCATGTCGTAGATTTTTTGCTGCACTTCATCCAGTCCGTGGGGCGCGGTCCCGGTCGGGATGATGGCGAAGTGATCCGAAATCTTGGCGTTGTTAAAAATCCTTTTCGACGGTTTGACCCAATTGTTGTCGAGAACGGTGCGGGCATGCGGATTCTCGATTCGGCTCAAGGTCGATTTTACCGTCGGGATGTAATCCTCCGGCAAATAGCGGGAATCGGTCCGCGGATAAGTAATGACTTTGAAGCGCTCGTAAAGCTGCTGCGCAATCTGCAAGGTGCGTTTGGCGCTGAAGCCGCGACCGTTCGCATCCCGCTGCAAACTGGTCAGATCGTAAAGAAGCGGCGGCGCCTGCGTGGTCGGCTTGCGCTCTTCAGTCGCAACGCCCGTTTTTCCGAGACAACGGCTCTTGATCTCGTCCGCAGTCGCCTGGTCCCAAATCCGCTCCGCGCGGGCGTCTTCGTCGCCGTCTTTGGTGAAATCTTCCCGGAACCAGCGGCCGCGATAGGAGCCGGCTTTGACTTCGAAATCGCCGAACACCTCATAATAGTTGCGCGGCTTGAAGTGATGAATCTTGTCTTCGCGCTCAGCCAGAATGGCGAGGGTTGGCGTTTGGACGCGACCAACCGGAGTCAGCTGAAAACCGCCGGTCCGATTGTTGAATGCGGTCATGGCCCGCGTGCCGTTGATCCCGACCAGCCAATCGCTTTCAGAGCGACAAACCGCCGCCTTTGAGAGCGGCACCATTTCCTCTTCGGAACGCAAATGATTGAAGGCCTCGCGGATCGATTCCGTCGTCATCGACTGCAGCCACAAACGGCGGATGGGCTTTTTGACCCCGCCAAGTTTGACCAGATACCTAAAAATCAATTCCCCTTCCCGTCCGGCGTCGCAGGCGTTGATCAGAAGATCGACATCGGGGCGTTGCATCAAGCGCTTAAGCATGTTGAAGCGCGCTTTCGTTTTCTCGATCGGCCTGAGCTGAAATTCGTCCGGGATAATCGGGAGATTGGCAAAGCTCCATTTCCCACGCTTCACGTCGAGCTCGCTCGGCAGGGCCAGTTCAACCAAATGTCCAAGCGCAGACGAGATGACGTAGCGGTCGCTTTCGAAATGATCGCCCTCCTTCTTGACGCCGAGGGCGCGGGCGAGATCGCTCGCTACGCTCGGCTTCTCCGCGATAATCAGGGATTTAGACATTGGTAATGAAGACCTTGCAAACGGGGGGATGAGCAGGTCGCGGACGAGTTCAGGCGAGTTTCACGAAATATTTTCCGGGCAACTGCTTCACGAGCCGCTTCAGCTCAAGGCCGAGGAGAGTAGAAGAGACTGTGCCGCTTGGCAAATTTGATTTCGTGGCGATCTCGTCGATCGGCGTCTCCGTTGCCTCAATCGCGTCATAAACCCTGCGCTCTTCGTCCGAGAGCGGAGGCAGTGGACGGGCGGCGGCTTGCGGTGACGGTTTCGTTTCGGGCAAAAGAATTTGGAGATCATCGAGAATGTCATTTGCGTCCATGACGAGCTTCGCGCCCTGCTGAATAAGCCGGTTCGAGCCGATCGCGCTCGGAGCATTGATATGTCCGGGGACAGCATAAACCGCCCGGCCCTGTTCCAGCGCCTGCGAGGCCGTAATTAACGCGCCGCTGTTGACGCCCGCTTCGACCACGAGAATTCCGTGGCTCCAGCCGGAGATGATCCGGTTTCGCATCGGAAACGTTTGCCGGTCAGGTTCGATCTCCATCGAAAACTCAGAGACGACCGCGCCGCTACCGTTACAAATTTTCTCGGCAAGCGCGCGGTTTTCGGGCGGATATAACTTCGACACTCCAGAGCCGATGACTGCGATCGTCCGTCCCTTTGCGGCCAGCGCGCCCTGATGCGCTGCCGTATCGATTCCGCGCGCCAGACCGCTGATTACAGTCAAACCGGCATACGCCAGTTGATACGCGAGTTTTTTCGCAGACTCGCTCCCATAATGAGTCGTGTGGCGCGCGCCGATGATTCCGAGCGCGTGATGATCGCGCTCCTGAATTTCGCCCCAGACATAAAGCACAATTGGCGGGGCATGGATCTCACGCAGCGGTTTCGGGTACGAGGGCGAACTCTGCGTGATTACAGTCGCGCCGAATTCTTTGACGCGTTTCAGCTCCGCCGGAAGATCGACAATCGACTCCCAGTTTGAAATTTGATCGGCAACGTCCTTACCGATTCCTTCAACTTTCCGAAGCTGATCACGTTTGGCGGCTAGGATGTTCTCCGGTTCCTTGAAAATCTGCAGGAGCTTTCGCAACCGCACCGGCCCAACCGTCGGCAGCATGTTGAGCGCGATGCACGCTTCGGTGGAGTTCATGTGGTAGAGGCGCTCGCCCGGGCGAGCGCCTGTTTTTATTTGAGTTCGGTGCTTGGCACAAGCACCGCTACAACGCGTTCCGAATTAAAACGGAATTTCGTCGTCGTCCGGCTCGGCGGCGGCGCCGGCTTTCGGCGGCGGAGCAGGTTTACTCGGACGCGATTCTCGCGCGCCTTCGGCGCCTTCCGTTGCGCCACCGCCTGCGTCGGGGGGACGACCGCCAAGCAATTGCATCGTTTCGCCGATCACGCGCAGCTTGCTCCGCTTTTGTCCGCTTTGTTTGTCGTCCCAGGTGTCCAATTGGAGACGGCCTTCGATAAAAATCGGCCGGCCTTTTTTTAAATATTCGCCGGCGATTTCCGCGAGCCGCGACCAGAGGACAACATCGACATACGTGACTTCTTCGCGTTTTTCGCCGCTATCGAGGGTGTATTGACGGTTAATGGCGACGCCGAGGTCGCAAACGGCGCTGCCTTTGGGGGTATAACGCACTTCGGGATCGCGCGTCAGATTTCCGAGGAGAATAACTTTATTGAAACTGGCCATCCGCCAGTCTTAGCGGATTTACTTGGAACGCGCCAACTTTTTCGCCGGCTTTTCCTTCCGCTCCTTCTTTTCGGTCTTCTCGCGCAGGCGCTGGTAATGCTGACGGTAAACTTCCGGGTCGAGCTTAAATTTGGAACGCAATTTCGTAACCAGCTGCGGATCTGCGTGGAAAATGAAGTTCACATAAAAACCGGCATCAAGCGGGCCGGCGGCGTAGGAGAACTGGCGTTTATCCATTTTTTGCACCTGCTCGATTTCGGCGCCCTCTTTTTTGAATTCGGATTCCAAACGCTCGACAATGTCATGCACGCTCTCTTCCTTCCCCTGCGAGTTGAGGACGAGCAACGCTTCGTAACGATTCTTCATGATTCTTCTTCGATTTTGTTGAAAGTGTTCATCGCGGAAACGACGCCTTTGTCAATCGCGCATTTCACTGCGTCAGCGGCGCGGCTGATTGTCGATCTTACGAGCTCTTTTTCTTCCTCGAAAAAATTGCTGAGCACGTAATCGGTAGCTCCTTCAGCCGGCGCCGGACCGACTCCAACACGTAATCGTGGAATTTCTTCGGTGCCGAATTGCACGATGATCGATTCCAACCCGTTATGGCCGCCCGGACCGCCACCCTGCCGAATCCGCAATCGAGCAAGGGGCAACGAAAAATCATCCAGCACGACGAAGATTTCCTGGGGCGCAATCTTAAAGAATTGGGCAATCGCGAAAAGCGGATGGCCGCTGCGGTTCATGTAACTCGCAGGTTTAACTAACGTGACATCGCGAAATTTTGTCGTAGCCGCATCCCATTTGCCTGATTTCTCCCAAACCGCTCCCGATTCGTGTGCAAGAAGATCGACCACCATGAAGCCGATGTTGTGGCGAGTGCGCGCGTATTCAGCACCCGGGTTGCCTAACCCGGCGACCAAGCGAATCGGCGCAGGAGCATATTCGTTTGAATTCGACATGAGCTTGGTGGATCGGCCGCTCCGCGGGCGATGATAAAATTTTTGCGGCTTCGCCGCCACTTAACATCGAGCGCGGAGCGCTCGATCCACCTACTTCTTCTGCTCTTTTTCTTTCGGAGCCGGAGCGGCGCCTTTGCCCGCTGGTGCGGGGGCGCCCTTCGCGCCAGCAGCCGGTGCGGCCGCTTCGCCTTCTTCCTTCTTGGCCGTGATCACTTCCGGACCAGCCGCCGCGGCCGCTTCAGCCTCGGCCGCAACCGGCTCTTCTTCGATCACCGGCGCCATCACCGAAAACGCCGTCAAATCGGGCTGAACTTTTGCGATCACACCCGACGGAAGTTTAATGTCACGAACGTGAATCGAGTTGCCGATGTTCAACTCCGATACATCGACTGTAATTTTGTCTGGCAAATCGCGCGGCAAACACTCAATCGCCAGCGCGCGCAAATTCTGTTCGAGCAGACCGCCGAAATTCTTCACGCCGGTTGGGACGCCAAGCGCCTCGAGCGGAACGTCCGCTTGAATTTTCTCGTCCATTGAAATCGCGTGAAAATCGACGTGAAGAACATCGCCGCCGACCGGCGAATGCTGAACTTCCTGTAACAGCGCAGTGCGCGTTGCTTTTTCGCCGGCGATTTCCAGTTCCACCAAAATGTTTTCGCCGGAGGCATGACTGAGCATGGCGTTAATATCGCGCGCGGAAACCTGGAGCGGCTGCGATTTTTCTTTTCCACCGTAGACAACGGCCGGAACAATGCCGCGCGCTTTCAATCGGCGCGCCGCCGAACGGCCGGTCGCGGTCCGCGGTTCAACTTTGAGTTTAACTTGCTTTGCCATGTTCGTTACTTGTCGATCTTAAACAGCGACGAGACAGACTCATCGTTATGGATCCGTTTCATCCCCTCCCCGAGGAGCTCGGAGACGCAGAGCACGGTGGTTTTAAATCCTTCCACCGGGCGCACCGGCGTGCTGTTGGTCGTTATTAATTCCTCAATTTTGGACTTTTGCAACCGGGCGATGGCGACATCGACCAGGACCGCGTGGGAGACGCCGGCGTAGATTTCCTTCGCCCCGTGCTTTTTCAAGAGCTCTGCCGCTGATGTGAGCGTGCCGGCGGTCTCGGTAAGATCGTCCACCAGCAGCACATCGTGATCTTTGACTTCGCCGATCAGGTAGAGCGCTTCGGTTTCAGTCGCGCTTTTTCGTTCCTTGGCCACAATCGCGAGATTCGCGCTGAGAGCTTCGGCATAGGCGGAGGCCATCTTTAAACCGCCGATGTCTGGTGAAACGACGACGGTCTTGCCGGTGAGCATTTGCCGGAGGTACTTAATTAGTACGGGCAGCGAATAGAGATGGTCGACCGGGATGTCGAAAAACCCCTGTACCTGCTGCGCGTGCAGGTCCATCGTGAGCACGCGATTGACCCCGGCCGCGCAAAGCAGGTTCGCAATTAATTTTGCGGTAATCGGGACCCGCGGTTTATCTTTACGGTCCTGGCGAGCGTAGCCAAAAAATGGAATGACCGCGGTGATCCGATCGGCGCTGGCCCGGCGAGCTGCGTCGACCATAATGAGCAACTCCATTAGATGCTGGTTGCTCGGCGGCGATGTCGGTTGAATGAGAAAAACGTCGCGGCCACGAACATTCTCCTCGATCATCACGTAAGTCTCGCCGTCGGGGAACGAGCTGATCGTGGCCCGGCCGAGCGGGACGCCGATATATTTGCAAATGCGCTCGGCCAGCTCGCGGTTGGCGGTGCCGCTAAAGACCTTCATTTCTGGCTGAAGCGCGAACATGAGGGGCTAAATTAGGCGTGCGACCTCAACATTGGCAATGAACAACTTGCCAGAAAGGGACTCTTTCGCGAATGGTACCAGTCTCCATGAACGCTGACGTAATCCGCACCGAGCGACCCGCGACCAATTCGCGATTGTTCGCGCACACCCGCTGGGACGCAGTTCCCACCACGGCCGGCCTTTTTCACCTCGCCTATTTTCTGGGGCTCTTCTTTTTGTACCCGCACGCGCCGCTCTGGGTGATGTTGATTCTCGGTTTCACCTACTCACTGATGGTGAACGCCAACATCAACGGCATTGGTCACAACTTCATCCACAACCCATTTTTTCGCTCCAAAATTCTGAACCGCCTGTTTGGAGTCACGCAGTCCATCGCGTGTTGTTTTTCGCAGACCTATTACAACGCAGTGCACATGCGGCACCACAAAGGCAATTCGGACCGGCAAGACGAAAATGGCGACACCATTGATTGGTTGTCGATCTATCGCCACGGCCACGACGGGGAAGCGGAAAATCCTTGGAGCTATGTTTTCCTCGGTTTCTTTCGGGACGACGTCGGCGCAATTCGAGGAGATTTACGCAAACGCGACAATGGCGATTTATTTTGGGGAAATATCGAATTGGCCGCATTCGCCATCACCCTGCTGGTGATGTTTTTCTTCAATTGGCGATACGTGATCTTCTTTATGGTTCCGTTCTGGTATCTCGGCCATTGTTTCAGTTATTTGAACGGTTACTATCGCCACTACGGCGCGAACCCGGACAAACCAATCGCCTGGGGCGTGAGCAGCTACGGAAAAATCTACAACTGGCTCTTTTTCTACAACGGCTACCACGCCGAACACCATTTCCGGCCGAAAGTGCATTGGACAAAAATGGAAGCCTTCCGCCAAAGCATTGCTGAGCTGCAAAAAGAGGAAGGCGTTCGCACCATTAAACGCGCGCATATGCTCGGATTTTTAGATCCGGATTTACCGAGGCGCGGTCAGCGTGCCCCAGACGGTGTAGCGGCGTTTGTGTCAAACGCCGAAATCAAATAATCAGGCGCTAGCCTCGGCGAGCGCCTCTACAATCACTTCCCAAAACTCGCGCGCAGCTTTTCTTTCTTAGTTTCGCAATCTTCCTGCAACCGCTTGATCTCGCTCGCGAGTTGCTTCTCAAGCGATTCCGCTTCTTCGAACTTTCCGGTGCTTCGGGCCTTTTGAATTTCGCCTTTGAGAAAAAGTTCTTTCTCGGCAATCCGCGCTTTGAAGGTGGAATCGACCTCCGCGAGCTGTTTTTTCTGCTCGTCGGTCAACGTGACGACCGGCTGGCCCTTCGCCAGTCGCTCCATTGCCAGCTCATAAGCCGATTTCATTGTCGATCGTAAGGTAGGGACAGCGCGCTGCGCTGTCCAGAACGCCGCGGCGCGGCGTCCCTACCAAAAATTATCGGCGGATTGCGTTTCCGAAATCAATTTTTAAGTTAAGCGCTTCCATGAGCTCCGAGATTCGGCTTCTCAGTATCGATTTCGACGGCACGCTCGTCTCCCGCGTGAGCGAACCGGTCCTGGACGAGCGCTGCATGCAATTGATCCGCGATTTGCAAGAGGGCGGCGTTCTTTTCTCGATTAACACCGGCCGTTCGGTCGATCTGCTCGAATCCGGTCTGACCGATTTCGAATTTCCGGTGCGTCCTGATTTTATTTTAACGACCGAGCGCGAAGTTTTCCGTCCGGCTAACAACGGCGAAAAATGGGAGCCGTTCGGCGATTGGAACGAGCGCTGTGCGCGCGACCATGCCGAATTGTTTTCGTCCGCCCAATCAATTCTGGCTGAAGTTGTCGATTTCGTGACGCGGAAGACCAAAGCCCAGCTAATTTATCACTCCCAGGAACTGGAAGGCTTGCGGGCAGAGAGCGACCAGGAAATGGACCGCATCGTTGAATTTATCGAAGGGGCGCGCATGAAAGAGCCGAAGTTCAATTATCAGCGCAACACGATTTATCTTCGTTTTTGTCACGCCGATTATCACAAAGGCGCAGCGTTGGCCGAGCTGGCGCGTTTGATCGATATCCCGCGCGAGAACATTTTCGCCGCCGGCGATCATCATAACGACATCTCAATGCTCAACGGCCAGGTCGCAGCTATGCCGGCCTGCCCGGCCAATGCGATCGAGGAAGTGAAGGCGGCGGTGCGCGAAGCAGGTGGCTATGTGGCCAAGCGCGAACATGGCGCGGGCGTTCACGAAGCGCTCAAACATTTTCTTAATGGTAGTGGCGATTGACCTCAATCGGTCCGAACCGGACTGGCGTTAGCGGGCGGTTCGGTGAACCGCCCCTACCTTTCCACTCTTGCCAGCGCAATCGGCGCGTCAGCTTCCACTTTTCCGGCGAAACGATTCGTCATGTAAGTCAGGAGCAAGACCCAAAACGAAAGCGCGAATCCGAACAATGGAAATTGCAACGCGAGCGGTAGCGAATAGATGATTGCCATTAACGGAATCCAAACGGCCCAGGTCGCGACCAGTGTTGGAAGTATTTTGTCTCGATAATGCCGCCAGGTGAAAAGATCGCGCAGCGGCTGCATTGAAAAGCCGCTGTTCTTCCATTCGTAAGTCAGCACACCGAAGGGCGCAGCGAACAGAACGTTATAGCCGAATTGGTCGATACAGATTTTCCCAAGCACCACAGGCAGAGTCGCGACATCGCCCAACCAATTGGCTTCGGTGTGGTACAAAAGATCGACAAGTGATCCGTCGAATCCCCAAACCGGAACCGTAAAAGCCAGATTGCGAAGATTTCCTATTTGGGGACGGCCACGTTGAAAAAACAGGACGAGAAAAATTTCCGGAAGAATAGCGCCAGCAAAAACCGAGGCACAAACGACAAACAGCAATCCGTGGGCGCGTTTGAATTCGGCGAGGTTACGCAAGCCGTCAGCGATTGTTGAGTTCGCGTAAAACGAGATTGCGAGCGCGAGCATGAGCGCCTGAATGATGAGCGCCGGTTTCGCATTCGCCCGCGCCGCCTCCCAACCGATCATGAGCGGCGTGCGGGATTTGGGCATGGCGGCAGATACTTCCAAGCAAAGCCCGGATTCAAGTTTTTTCGGGCCTACTCTTTGGGCGTAAAATCTCCCTTTGACAACAATTCATTTCTTCCCACACTCCGCGGATGTTTTTCTCCAAATCCGTTCGTTGCGTCTTAACTCTCCCGCTTCTTGCGCTGGTCAGCTGCGCGACCCAGCAGCCTTTGAGCTCGGTCGATCGCAATAAGTACAACACGATTTCACTCAATCCCGACATAAAGGCTCCCGAACATTACGTTTACCGCGATGTCGCCGGAAAGCGCGCACGCGCGATTGGCAACAATCCGATGCTGGGATTAGTCGGAGTCCTTGCAGGAGCCGCAATCGGTGCCAGTTCGGAAGCGCCGGGGTTCAAACGGTTCGACACGGCCGCGTCAAAGAAGCCGGTGGACATTCGCACTCTGGTGCGACGCGATATGGACTCGGCGTTGCGAACCACCCAGTTCTTTAAGCTGACCAATTCGAACGCCGACGTGACCCTAAACATTGAGATTCTCGCTTACGGCGTTGCCCCGGTTCACGGACACGAACTTGGCGGCGTGATTAGCACGAGAGCCACTCTCGTAGGCCGTGATGGAAAGACAATTTGGAAGAAAGACGACTGGGGCACGAGCAATACCACCGCGATGTTGGAAGAGTTGGAAAAGAATCCAAGTCTTTGGCCAAAAATGGCGAACGAGGCTGCCGAGGCAGTCGCGCGGAAAGTGATTCTCGTCACCAGTAAGACCGAGCGATCCGTTTCGCCGACCACTCTGTGAGACGAAGCATTTCCCTCACAGTTTACAGCACAGTCGCCGCCATCCTTATCTTGGCACACTGCGCTGCGGCCGAGCCGCGGCCAGCCGGCGTCTCGCGGTTCATTCATTTCTCGGTTACCGCCGTTTATCCAAAAAGCTTCGATATCATTGCCAGCGCCCAGTGGTCGATTTACGGGCATTTCGGATTAGCAGAATTGAAGGAGGCCTGGCATAAAAAGGCCCTCCGGCTTGCCAACGGACGGAAGTTCAAGAGCTCAGCATTGGTGGTTCATGACGGCGAAGACAGCGCTGGCGGCTGGGCAATAGGATTTCGGAGCGTATCAGGGACAATTACCCTGATCGATTAGCAAACAGCGGCAATCGCCAAAATCACCACTTCACGCTGGCGTTCGGACCTGCGCCAGCCCCCGGCTGGAGACGGCTTTCCTCGCCAGTTTTTTCGCCTGGAACTGGATCGCCACCGGCAGTGGTCGAGCTAGTCGACGCGCAACCGCTGAATCCGCAAATGGCGGCCGTGAGAATGGCTAACATCAAAAGATATTTCATTCGGCTCGGAACCTAACCAGCACCGAGTTTTTCTCCACCAAAATTGTGTGCCCTCCGTAAGATTGCTGGCAACGACGAACGCCGTAACCTTCCTCGTGGCCACGAACGCAAAAATCGACATCAGGTCGCTCCAGTTTCAGAAACTCGAGGATAAGGTCCGCGAATTCCATGAGCCACTTTACCGGGCGCGGCAAATCGCAGACTGGCTCTACCAAAAGCGCGTTCAGTCGTTCGATGAAATGACCGATTTAGCGCAGGAATTTCGAAGCCGCCTCGCGGATCAATTCGACTTTAGCCAGAGCGAGATTGTCCGGGTACTCGGTTCGCACGATACAACCCGCAAATTTCTCCTTCGCTTAAATGATGAAAGCTTAATCGAAACCGTTTTAATTCCGGCGTCGCCGGCGCTCTACGGATCGCGCTCAGACCGGCGGACGATTTGCATTTCGACCCAGGTCGGGTGCGCTTACGGATGTAAATTTTGCGCAAGCGGCCTCGAGGGATTCAGCCGCAATCTCAAGCCGAACGAAATTGTCGATCAAATCATCGCGGTCGAGCGCCAGACCGGAGAAAAGATCGACAACATCGTGTTCATGGGAATGGGCGAGCCGCTGGCAAATCTCGAGAACGTGATGCGCGCGATTCGGATCATCAATGCGCAGTGGGGACTCGGGATCGGCGCGCGACACATCACGGTCTCGACTAGTGGACTTGCGCCCCAGATTCGAAAGCTTGCCGATGAACCATTACAAATCCGGCTCGCCGTTTCCTTGCATGGCGCGACCGACGCGGTGCGCAACCAGATCATGCCGATCAACCGCCGTTACAATGTCGAGACGTTGCTGGCGGCCTGCGACTATTACGCCTCGCGAAAAAAGCAACGCCTGACCTTTGAATACATTTTGATCGCGGGCGTGAATGATTTCGATGAGCAAGCGCGCGCGCTGGCTCGCCACGCCAAACGGCTTTCCGCAAAAGTGAATCTGATCCCCTACAATACCGTGCACGGTTTGGTCTGGTCGCGCCCGGCGCAAGATCGACAGGAAAAGTTTTTGTCGATCTTACGCGAACGTGGAGTCGCGGCGACATTGCGACGCGAGAAAGGCCACGACATCGACGCCGCCTGTGGTCAATTGCGATTGCAAACGAAACGCGAGCTGGAAACCGCAAGTTCGTAAATCGCGGAAAATTTTTGCGCATAAGACCAAGCTGGCGTTTAGTCCGATTATGTCCGGCGAGGGCGAACGAGAAGGAATCTGGGACGAATACGATTGGGAGCGTTTCCTCAAGCAGCAGGATCAGCGAACAGAAAAGTACATGGAGCTGCTCGAGAGGTACATTGACGATCCGCAACGCGACGAAATCATCGCCCGGGAAATGGGTTGGACGCAGATTCTGGGCGACGGCGATTGGAGCGCGGAGGTCGATGCACTCTTGGACGAAGATTGGCGTTTACAAAATGACGAGACTTCAAGCGGCGCCGAACAAAAGCCGAGTGAAAGCTTTGAAGACAACATTCTCTATCGGGCAGCCTTCGCCCTGACAGTTTGGATCGACAAGCTGTTCGACCAAAACGCCTCGCTCCAAAACGAACCGGCGGCGATCAAGCTGGCTACCCATGCGGCACTGGCGAGCGCGAAACTGGCGGCAGCCCTGAGCGATGATGATGTGGACGAACTTGGGATGACCATCGCCTATCTAAAACGCGCCCTGAAAGCGATCACGGTTTCGTTGGATTCGGCGGCCAAATTGGTCTCCGAGAAGCTAATCGCGGCCCGGCAGTATTCCGTTCTCCAGCAACGACTTTTCCAGGTGCGGGACGGGATTATTACGTTGATGGGGGAATATCGCGGCGAATGGCGTCGCCGCTACGGCTCCGAAGGTTTTCGGGGTTGAATGAAATAGCCGCTAGTTCCGTCAAATTATGCGAACGGAAGCGACTCCGGCTCAAGCCGATGTGTCGGAACTCGACCTGGTGAGACAATGTCAAGCCGGCGACACCGAGGCATTTGACCAGCTGGTAACCCGCTACCGGACAAGGGTATTCGCTATGATTTATAACATGGTCCATAACGAACAGGACGCCTGGGACCTGGCGCAGGAGAGCTTTGTCAAAGCCTGGAAATCGATCGGGCGCTTTCGCGGAAAGTCGTCGTTTTACACCTGGATTTACCGGATCGTGATGAACGTGACTATCGACTGGCTGCGTAAGCGACAAGTCAAAGCCGGCGGGGCCGAGTTCGATGATGCTATTCAGTTGAAAGAGATCGATCCCGCGTCTAAGACCGTGCCAAAGGCCGATCCGCTCCCGCACCAGCACCTGGAGCGGCAGGAAATCCGGGCCCGGATCGACCATGCCATCTCCCAACTCTCTCCCGAACACCGGGCAGTAATTTTAATGAAAGAAATCGAAGAAATGCAGTATCACGAAATCGCCGAAAGCCTGGGTTGCTCCATCGGTACGGTGATGTCGCGCCTGTTTTATGCCCGGAAGAAATTGCAGAATTCCCTGAGGGACGTTTATGAAAACGTTTGAAGAAAAATGGACTGCCTGGCTCGATGGACAATTGAGCGGCAAAGAACTAGCTGAATTCGAGGCTTCGCTGCCGGATTTGGAAGCGGCCGAAGCCGAAAAACGCGATGCGCTCAGGCTGGGCGCGTTTTTAAAGGAACAACTCGCGGCTCAGGCACTGAGCAACGAGGAATTCTTTAGTCATCAACTGCACCAACGCATCGCGCACGAAAGGGAAGATCGTTCCCGTGACCACGGAACGTCGACGTGGTGGACGATTCCCCGATTGGTTTGGTCGGGGGCGGCGGCGCTCGCGCTCTTTGTCATCACCACTATAGTGCTCATGAGCCAGCATCAGCCCGGCGAGCAATCGGAATATCTCACCCAAATTTTGAATTCGCGCGTTGATCCGGCGGCCAATCCAAACGCGACCATCTACATTTTCGAGAGCAAGAACGACAACAAAGTAACGGTGCTGTGGACCGAAGGATTGCAATCGCTCCCGGCCGACTACGCAGCAAAATAATTCGACAATGCAGCTGAGGCCTTTGCTTCTCGCCGTGTTTTTCACCTTGGCGATAAGCGTGGCTTCGGCCGATGCGGAACACTTGGTTTGGAGCGGCCTCGTCATCGCCGAAAACGTTCCGCAACCAGCGCCGATTCCGCCGGAACTGACCACCCTTGAGCAAACGCTCAAAGATCTTTTTGGTTACAATCAGTTCGAAGTGATTGGCCAATCAAACAAAACGCTCAAGACAGGCGAGGAAGATTGGCTCGCCAACAGCAAGTATTTTGGACTGCACGTCGATGCTCGGGGCGAGAACGACGCCGGTTACACGTTAAACCTCAAGCTCTACAAAGAAAATGATGTCCTGCTCGAGACCGACGCGAACCTGAGCAAGAGCAGCCCACTTGTCATTAAAGGCCCACAGGTTGGCAGTGGACAGTTGCTGCTAGTATTGGTGGTCAAGGATGACGAGCAAGCCCATCGGCGCCGTCATGCCGAGCCGGCGAATCCGATTACGGTTGGATGGCATCGGTTACGCCGAATCATTCATGACGTTCTGCCGTAGTCGCTCGTTCAACGCGTTGATATGTCTCGCGATTGAACGTTTGCGTTAATTCGGCTAAGGGCAGAAATGCGGATTCGCGTCGGTCTCGTTATTTTGTTTGCGCTCCCCTTAACCATGAACGGAGAAAAACCTTACACCTTCGCAAACACTCCCGGTAAATTGCCGAAGCAAGTCGTCCCGCTCGAATACTCCATCCGAATCGTTCCTGACGTTAGCAAGTTTACTTTTTCCGGGAGCGAAACCGTGAAACTGAAGGCGAGCGCGCCGGTGCATGAGCTGGTGCTCAATTCGCTCGAACTCGAAATCGCAAAGGCTTCGATCGATGGAACTCAATTGTCACCAGCCGCGATCAAGCTCGATCCAAACAACGAGCTGCTGACCGTCGCGCTGCCTAACGAGCTGGCGATTGGCGAGCACTCCCTCGCGCTCGAGTTCAGCGGAACGATCACTCCAAAAGGCCGCGGCATTTATTACATGCCCTATCAGGAACAAGGCACAGGTGCGAAAAAAATAGCGCTCGGCACGCAATTCGAACCGAGCGATGCGCGGCGATTTTTTCCGTGTTGGGACGAGCCGAGTTTTCGGGCGCGCTTCCAACTGACGGCGGTTGTGCCGGAGAATTGGCTGGCCGTTTCAAACATGCCAGTCGAATCAGAACGCAAGATCGATCCGCCTTCGCCAAATGCCGGTCCGGCTCGGTCCTCCGGCGCGACAGGCATCGACAAAGAAGTGCGTTTTCAACCAACGCCGTCGATGTCGAGTTACTTGAATGTGTTCGTCGCGGGTGAGCTCGATGCAATCGAAACGAAAGCGGCCGGCACACAGATTCGCGTGATTGCCACCAAAGGAAAAGCCGAATGGGGCCGATACGCGCTCGAAAGCACGGCGCAGATCCTTGATTACTACAACGATTACTTTGGCGTTCGTTATCCGCTTCCAAAGTTGGATCAGATCGCCATTCCGGGCGGTTTCGGTGGCGCGATGGAAAATTGGGGCGGCATCACTTACTACGAATCGGCGCTTCTGTTCGATCCGAAGAAATCGTCCGCGTCGACGCGCCAGCGCATTTATGAGGTCGTCGCGCATGAAACTGCGCACCAATGGTTCGGCGATCTCGTCACTATGGCTTGGTGGGACAATCTTTGGTTGAACGAAGGTTTCGCCTCCTGGATGGGGAGCAAATGCACCGCGCATTTCAATCCGGACTGGGAAGTTTGGCTCGCCAGGAATATTCAGCGCGATCCAGCTCGCCGCACCGGAATCGCCAAGGAAGTCGCGATGGAAGGCGACGCAAGATCGACAACCCATGCCATCCAGCAGCCGGTTGCGAATGAATCCGACGCCAACAGCGCCTTTGACGACATCACTTATCGAAAAGGCCAAAGTTTTCTGCGAATGCTGGAAAGTTTTCTCAGCGAAGACGTTTCCCGTGATGGCGTCCGCCGCTACATAGCTGCGCATCAGCATTCGAACTCGACCACGGCAGATTTGTGGAACGCGCTTAGTGACGCTTCGGGAAAGCCGGTCGGCGAAATTGCCGCAGCGTGGACGGAACAACCGGGATTTCCGGTTGTAATGATGAAACGCGACGGCGAAAAAGTTTCGCTGAGCCAGGAACGGTTCACCATTAATTTCCCGAACGCGCCGGCGTTGCAATGGAAGATCCCCGTCACCTACTTCGTGGTTGGCGAGAAGAAGATCGAGAACCGTTTGATGACCGACAAAATCGAGAATCTGCCGGCTATCGCGGCCGATCGGGTGATCAAGTTGAACGCGAACGGTGCCGGCAATTATCGGGTCCAGTATGATGATTCGTCCTGGAAAGCGCTGCTCGGTGCACTGGCCAAGTTGAATCTGGAAGATCGCGTGAATTTGCTGAGCGATTCGTGGGCGCTGGTCCAGGCCAATCGCGCTGACGTTTCTCTTTATTTAGAGCTGATCGGGAAACTGCCCCGCGGGCATGAACTGGCCGAGTGCGATCAGATTGTTAACGCGTTCGATTACATCAATCGCCTCCTGATCGGTGATCCGGGCCATAAAAAATTTCAGGCTTACGCGCGCTCGATCTTGCGACCAACGTTTGACGAGCTCGGCTGGGAACCGAAGAAGAACGAATCACCACGCGATTCACTCCTTCGTGCAAGCTTGATCGTCGCGCTTGGCGATTTGAACGACCAGGAAGTCATCGACGGCTGCAAACAACGTTTTGAAAAGTTCGTTGCCGATCCTCCTTCGCTCGCACCTGACCTTCGCGCGTCCATTTTTCTGGTGGTTGGACAAAATGCTGATGATCCGACTTGGAACAAGCTGCACGAACTCGGATTGAAGACCACCAGCATCGAAGAGAAGCAGAATTATTTCGACGCGTTGGCCGCGGCGCGCGACCCGAAGTTGGCCGGGAAAGCATTGCAAATCTCGCTGACCGACGAACTGCCAACCAGCCGCGCCCTTCACAACGTCGGCAAAGTTGCGCGCTATAGCGGGCATCCCGATCTCGCCTGGGAATTCGCCAAGGCGAACATGAAAGCGCTGCTCGCCAAAACCGACGCTCTCGCCGCTAATACGTTCGCGCCAGGCTTGTTCGTTTTCTTTTCCGAAAAATCGCGCGCGGACGAATTGAAAACTTACGCCAAATCGAATTTACCGGCGACGAGTGCAAAAGAAGTGGCCAAAGCGGTCGATGAAGTTGAGTTTCGCGCCGAATTCAAAAAACAGATCGTGCCGCAATTGACAGCCTGGATATCCAAACAGCAACGGAAGTGACGATCGGACTTACAGGTTCGATTGGGACTGATCTTGCTCAGGCGTGATCAAGAGCCGCATCGGAATCATCGATGATTCGTGAAATCCATGACGCCGGAAAAATTCCTGGGCCACATTCTCCGGCCGGTCTGTCAGTAAAGTGATGCGGAGAAAATTTTTCTGACGCGCGAACTCGATCGCGTGATTGAGCAGTTTCGAACCGTAGCCGTGCCCCTGGAATTGCTGATGGACCACGAGGTCCTCGAGCAAAATGACGAAACCGCCTTCTGCAGTGCTAATGGTAAAAAGCAGATTGATCATGCCGACAATCGCGCCGTCGCGGCGAAGCACGAATACGCGACCGCGACTCGGCTGTTCGAAAATCAAACGCAACCCGCGCAGTTGCCTTTCTTTATCTGGCCGAAAATCGCTCTCCTGTGCGAAGAGTCCTCCGAGCATTTCGGACAACTCATCCAAATCAGCCTCGGTAGCCGGCTCAATGACGACTTTCTCGCTCACCGTTTGTATTGCTTATTCCAGAAATTAAGCGGGCTGGCAACCCGCGAATGGAAGCTCAACCGGCTCCGTCCGACCAAATTGACAATCCCCTGCCCCATCCTAATGTAGCCGCTCTCAATTCGCGCCTAATTTATTTTTCGGGCTTATGAAACGCACTTATCAGCCATCGAAACGAACCCGCAAGCGCCAACATGGCTTTCGGGCGCGGATGCGAACCAAAGGTGGACGCGCCACCCTCGCCCGGCGGCGTCAGCGCGGTCGCAAACGTCTCTTGCCCAAACGTGTCGAGCGCCATTTCGCGCGCCATACCCAAGCCTGATTTCCGGCAATCTCGGTTCCGGTTCGCAAGGTCGACATCGGCCAAGATCGACATTCTATTGTTGAGTGGCGCAACAGAGCACCAGGATCGAGGACTACGCCTTTATCAGCGATACTCAGACCGATGCGTTGGTTAGCCGTGATGGATGCGTGGATTGGCTTTGTTTCCCGCGGTTCGATTCGGGCGCCTGCTTCGCGTCGTTGTTAGGCACGCGTGACAATGGCCATTGGCGTTTCTGGCCGAAGGAAAAGATCGACCGGACCAGTCGTCGATATCGCGGAGATGCCTTGATTCTTGAAACGGAGATCGAAACCAAAGAAGGCGCCGTCCGGTTAATCGATTTCATGCCGCCGCGCGGCGAAAACCCCGACCTCATCCGCATCGTGGAAGGAATTCGCGGTCAAGTAGTGATGCAAATGGAGCTCATCATTCGGTTCGATTACGGCCGCACGATCCCGTGGGTGCGAACCGGGAACGGCGGATTGGAAGCGATCGCAGGTCCGAACGGACTTATTCTGCGCACACCGGTCAAAACGCGGGGCGAGGATCTGACGACAGTTGCCGAATTCACGGTCAAAAAAGGTGACCGTGTGCCGTTTGTCCTGACCTGGTTCGCATCGCATTCCCGGCCTCCTAAAAAAGTTACCCCTGACCATGCCCTGCGCGACACGGAAAGATATTGGAAAAAATGGGCGAAGCGCTGCCACCGCAAAACCCCATGGGATGACGCGGTGGTTCGCTCGCTTGTCGTCCTGAAAGGCCTGACGTATGGACCCACCGGTGGGATTGTGGCCGCGGCCACAACTTCTTTACCCGAGGAGATCGGCGGAGTGCGCAATTGGGATTATCGCTACTGCTGGTTGCGCGATGCGACCCTCACCCTGATCGCTTTGGTCGACGCCGGTTATCAAAGCGAAGCCAAGAGCTGGCGCGAATGGCTCTTGCGCGCAATTGCAGGCAGCGCCGATCAAATGCAAATCATGTACGGTGTCCGCGGCGAACGCCGTCTGGAAGAGCTCGAAATCCCCTGGTTGTCAGGTTACGAAAATTCAAAACCAGTGCGCATCGGCAATGCCGCTTCCAGTCAGTTTCAGCTCGATGTTTATGGCGAAGTCCTGGGGACGATGTATCGAGCGCACCAGGCCGGAATCGAAAATCGCGAGACCGATTGGCGTCTGCAAGCCGCCTTGATGAATTTTCTCGAATCAAATTGGAACAAGCCAGACGAAGGCATCTGGGAAGTGCGCGGCGGTCCGAAACATTTCACCCACTCCAAAATGATGGCGTGGGTGGCTTTCGATCGCGCGGTTAAATTGGTTGAGGAATGTGGATGCCGGGGCGCGGAACGTGTCGATCGATGGCGGAAAATTCGCGATCAAATCCATAAAGAAGTTTGCACGCGCGGATTCAGTCCGAACAAGAAAGCTTTTACGCAGTACTACGGATCGGATGCACTCGACGCGAGTTTGCTCATGATGCCGCTCGCCGGGTTCCTTCCATTTACCGACAAGCGAATACGCGGGACAATCGAGGCGATCGAACGCGAGCTCATGCGCGATGGATTTGTGCTTCGGTATCGACCCGAAGAAGAAGGCGTGGACGGTTTGCCAGGGAGGGAAGGTGTATTTCTGCCTTGCTCATTTTGGCTGGCCTCATGTTTGCATCGCGTCGGCCGCAAAAAAGCGGCCCGTCAGCTCTTTGAGCGTTTGCTTTCTGTCCGAAACGATCTCGGATTACTTTCGGAAGAATACGACCCGAGATCAAAGCGGCAGCTCGGGAATTTTCCTCAGGCATTTTCGCATGTATCGCTTATAACCGCGGCTCTCGTCTTGAGCGATCAGCATCCGTCAATAGGCCGGTGACCTCGGCTGCGTCCAAAAAACCTGCCACCGCGACGCCCACTGTCATTAGCTAAGTCCAACTACCAAAGTCGTTTTCGCTTCGCCGAGCTAAGTCGACTTACGGTCTAAAATCACCCGCTCGATGTGTGAATAAATGTTGAAGGAGGGGGGGCGAAGAAAACTCACCAATGTTTGATTGTTCTCGCGCGCGAACCTTACCGCCAACGTGGACGGCGCCGATACCGAAGCGATAATCGCAATTCCGGCGGCCAGCGCTTTCTGCACGATTTCGAAGGAAGCCCGGCCGCTGACGAGCATCAGATCTCGATCCAGAGGCAGCGAGCCGTCAAGAAAAGCGCGACCAATCGTCTTATCGACCGCGTTGTGGCGACCAATGTCCTCGCGAACGATTTTAGGTCGTCCGTTTAAACCAAAAATGCCGGCGGCGTGAATTCCGCCGGTGCGCGCGAAATCGCTTTGACCTTGTCGTAACCGTTCTGGCAAGGAGAGGAGCGTCTCGATCTCAATCCTGACCTTACTCGACTTGATCTTCCGAAAATTTTGCCGGATCGCTTCGATACTATTTTTGCCGCAAATCCCGCAACTGGAGGAAATCGTCCCGAATCGTTGCGCCGAATTCAGTTTTAACTTCACACCGGCGGCAAGATCGATATCCACTTGGTTCTCGCGGCCGGTCGAAATCTTCTCGATCTCTTCGCGTTTGCGAATGATCGCTTCGGAAACTAGAAACCCCACGGCCAACTCCTCGTCATGACCTGGGGTTCGCATGGTCGTGGCCAAAACTTTTCCGCGAACACGGATCTCGAGCGGCTCCTCGGCTGTCAACTCGTCAGGCAAATACTCGAGCGCGCCATCGCGATTTCGCCGGATGATTTTCTCGGAAACGATCGCACGTTCTTTCATGTGGGACGACTGAATGTTATCATGATGCCGGTGGAAATCTGTCATCTTTACATTTCGCCCGACCACAATTTTTTCGGCCACCACGGCCGTGAACCGGATCAATATCCGGCGATTGAGGTCGCGATGATCGAATGTGCGGCCGGCCACGGCATCCGAGGCGATCGCTTCTTTGATTATCGCGACGATTACAAGGGTCAGATCACATTCTTTTCGCTCGAAGTTTTCGATGAGCTCCGTGGCGCGTTCGAGCTGAAGGATTGTTCCCCTTCGTTGGTTCGCCGCAATGTCATGACCCGTGCGGTCGATCTTAACGAATTGATTGATCGCGATTTTGAAGTGCAGGGCGTCAAATTTCACGGAACGGAAGAGTGCCGGCCTTGTTATTGGATGAACCAGGCGATCGCCGCTGGCGCGGAAGAATTTCTGAAAGGTCGCGGTGGCTTAAGAGCGCGAATCCTAAGCGACGGCCAGCTGCGCTCAACCGCACGGCTTCAATGAGCATCTGCGCGGCGCTGTTAGCAGGCGGAGAGTCGCGTCGAATGGGTAAAGACAAAGCGACGATGCTTTTTCGCGGCCAACCGCTTTGGAAAATTCAACTCGACTTGCTGCGCAAATTAAAGCCGGAGGAAATTTTTATTTCGGCCCGGAACGACCCTCGGTGGCGACCTGACGATGTTAAATTCGTGGCGGATGAAGCACCGTCGCGCGGACCGCTTAGTGGCATCGCGGCCACGTTAGATGAAATGCGCTCGACCCATCTTCTTGCCCTGGCGATCGACATGCCGTTCATGAACGAAACCTACTTGCGTTCGCTCTGCGGTTTCGCGGCTCGCGGTTGCGGCGTGGTTCCTAGAATCGATCGTCGCGCTGAGCCGTTGGCAGCGATTTATCCGCGCCAAGCACTGAGCGATTTTCAAGGCGCGCTTGCGAGCAGCGATTTTTCGCTGCAAACGTGGACCGAGCAACTCGTTGAATCTGGAAAATTACGAGTCATACCTGTCGCTAAAGAAGCGCGACAATTATTTCGGAATTTGAACGAACTTCGCGACATGGAAGACGATGTTCTCCCAGCGACCCTCAATCAAAGGTCCCAATCAAGTTAACCAGCCGGCGAATAATGGAGATAAAGTTGCGCGTTGTGCATCGCACGCGCCTGAGTAATTTTCGATTCTTTTGCGAACGTGCTAATTCGCACCGTTAGCTCAATTGGCAGAGCAAGTGACTCTTAATCACTGGGTTGCAGGTTCAAGTCCTGCACGGTGCATTGAATGTAAATGGCTGAATTACGGTAAATTATACTGACTAAGGCCCGGTTCGCTAAGGCGCAGATATTTGCCAGCTTGGCCACTTCTTGGCCACTTATTAAGGGCATCCCTACGTTTTTGGCTCCGCTTTTCAAAGTTGTTTTCGCGCGA
Organism: Verrucomicrobiota bacterium; assembly: GCA_003218705.1. Lineage (GTDB taxonomy): Bacteria > Verrucomicrobiota > Verrucomicrobiia > Chthoniobacterales > UBA10450 > AV40. The sequence continues at coordinate 25,746 of QHOI01000121.1, forward strand.
TGAATAGCGTTAAGGCCGCTGTCAGTGCAGCAAGGTTTCAAGGTAACATGGTCGCCAAGCAGCATTAAGAGTCGATTGGAGCGCAGTGCAAAAACTGGCTATTTCGGGCGTCATTTTGTGACAGCTCTCTATGAACGTTTCGAATCCGGAAGTGGCTCGTAACGAGTACTATACATCGCTACGCGGCAGAAATGGTCTCGTCCTCTATGTCACAATTCACGCAGCGCCAGAGAATGGTAACGCACATTCCCAAGTCGCTCCCGACGCCCAAAAGTCATTGAGGCTGACGGGCGGGAGCTGCAATCACCGGAGACTCTGCCCAAAATCGACTGACGCGTTTCGACCAATACGCTGCCAGTTCCGAAGGAAAATTGAGATTGGCGAGATGGGACGCCAGCATCGACTCTTGCGTAAATGGCCATTCGGAGACTCTGAAAGAGACTCCGACGCAAACTGACTTAGCGAGCGCCGCGCGCCTACGGGAAAAATTCGTGTCCCTGCTAACAATGCCCTCCCGTCGGTGGTAAGAGGCCCGCACCGAAGGGCCGTCTCGATCTATATCGACGTGAGAAAATTTTTGGTGAAAAAATTCACGGGCCGGGCAGGCTGACATCATGTTCTTGGCAGACCGATCCCGGATTTCCCATGTCAACTTCCAGGACGATTTCGCCGGCCGGCAATTCAAGATTCTGGATACGCAAGTTGCGGATCACTGAGCAGCCGGGCCGCCAACTGCGAGAGATTGCCCGCCGCCGTCAGTGTGCCGATGGGGATCGAAATACGGAGATCGGACTCGACGCGCGTGGTCAGCTCGACGGCCATGAGCGAATCAATGCCGAGCTCGTTGAGCGGTTTTTCCATGGACACTCTCGAAGCCGGAATGCCGAGGACCGCGCCGAGATGCTCGCGCATCCGCGTATCAAGCAGGCGGCGGCGCTCCACCGGCGTGGACTTGACCAGCACGTCATGGATGGAGCCGCTGCTGCCGAGTGTGGCCGACTCGCCGAGCCCTTCTTCCAGGATGCCCGCATAGCGGGGATGCGTGCTCACTGCTGATGAAAAACCGGCGAGCTGGCGCCAGTCCACCGGTGCGACAACGAGCTGCGGCGCGTGCTTCTGCAGAAGTTTTTCCAACGCTTCGCAACCCTGGCTCATGGTGAGCGCGCCAAAACCCTGACGCGTGAGCCTTTCCGCCGTCTCCGCATGGCGCGCCAGTATGCCGCCGCCGGTGAGCGCTCCCCAGTTTACGGTGAGCGCGGGCAGGCCGAGGGCGTGCCGGTGATGAGCGAGCGAATCGAGAAACGCATTGGCCGCCGCGTAGCTGCCCTGGCCCGCGTTTCCCATGACGCCGGCGACGGATGAGCACATCACGAAAAAGTCCAGCGGTTTGTCCAATGTGAGCCGGTGCAGATTCCACGCCCCTTCCGCCTTGGGTGCCATCACGCGGCGAAAACGCCCGGCATCAAGCCGTTGCACTATGCCGTCATCGAGCACCATCGCGGCATGAATGATCCCGCGCAACGGCGGCATGTTGCGCTCAATGTCCGCGAACACCCCGGCAAGTGCTGCTTCATCTGAGACATCCGCCTGCGCGGCGATCACCTGAGCGCCTGCCGCAGCGAGTTCATGCAGCGCCTGCCGCGCTTCATCGCTGGCTGCGCCGCTGCGGCTCACGAGCACGAGGTGCCGCGCGCCGCGTTCGACCAGCCATTTGGCCGCTGCAATGCCGAATCCACCGAAACCGCCGGTAGCAAGATACGTGGCGTCTGCCAGCAACTTGAGCCTGCCATCCACCGTAGCACGGTCGAGGACGACATCGGGCTGCTCGAACGACAGGACGACCTTTCCGATGTGCTTTGCCTGGGCGAGGTGGCGAAACGCGTCGGCGGTACGCGAAACGGGAAACGCGGTGACTGGCAGCGGTTGGAATGTGCCCGTCTCGAATGACCCGATGATGCGACGCAGGACGGTCATGTTGCGCTCGGGGTACAGTTGCGCGCACAACGGCAGGTCAAAGGCGAAGAATGAGACATTGCGCCGGAAAGGCTTCAGGCCGATGCGGCTGTTCTCGAAGATATCGCGCTTGCCAATCTCGATGAATCGCCCGCCGGGCGCGAGAATGGACAAACCCTTGGCAATAGCCTGGCCGGCGAGCGAGTTGAGGATCACGTCCACGCCCCTGCCGTTCGTGATGTCCATCACTTCATCCGCAAACGCGAGGGAGCGCGAGTCCATGACGTGGGCAATTCCGAGTGCGCGGAGGTAACCGCGTTTTTCGTCGTTGCCAGCGGTGGCGAAAATTTCCGCGCCTGCTAGCCGCGCGACCTGCACCGCGGCAAGGCCCACGCCGCCGGTGGCCGCGTGGATGAGGACGCGCTCGCCCTTCGAGAGTTTCGCCAGCTCATCCAGACCGTGGCAAGCTGTGAGAAAAACAATCGGCAGCGCCGCTGCCTGTTCCCAGCCCAGGTTGGGCGGCTTGCGCGCAACCAGTGTCGCGGGCGTGACGACGTGCGAGGTGAGGCAGCCGCGCCCGCACGCGATCACTTCATCGCCCACATTGAAATCGGCGACACTATCGCCGAGCGCTACGATGACTCCTGCGCATTCAAGTCCGAGATAGTTTTCACTCTCATCCTCCGCCGGGTAAAGGCCGAGCGCCACCATCACGTCGCGAAAATTCAATCCGGCAGCGCGCACTTCGATCTCCACCTCACCAGCGCCTGGCGCAGTGCGTTCCCTGGCACGCGGGACAACGTCACCAAGCAACCGGGTCCTCGGCGCCTCGATGTGAAACGGGTGCCCCGCGGCCGACAGAGGGCGGTATTTGGCCTTTGGCAGCTCATGATGCGCCACGCGCGCGAGCCGCTGGATAAAGCGTGTGCCGTCACGCAACGCGATTTCCTGCTCCGCATCCGCATGGAGCAACTCCGCAACAAGCGCGCGCACTTCGTCGTCGCCACCACCGTGCGGGTCGAGATCCACCATGCGGCAGCGCAATGCGGGATGCTCGTTCTGAATCACACGGCCGAGGCCCAGCAGCGGCGCCTGCATGACGGATATCGCATCCACAAATTTTTCGTCCACGGCTTGTGCGCCGCGGGTGAGCAGCCAAATCGGGATCGTTAGATTCGCAGCCCTCAGCGCCTGAACGAGCGCCAGCACGCTGTAGCAGCCGCGCAGTTGCGCATCCTGCAATGAGATTGGGAATGCGACCCCCTCGTCCACGCTCCACAGATGGATGATGCCGCGACACGGGGACGCATCATGTCCCGCGAGGTCCTGTAGAACCTGCTGGACATCATCGGCGCTTGACGGACAAACCTCGAAATGGTTTGGCTCGATGCACTTGAAGATCTCTCCAGGCGAAATCCGCACGCACTCTCCGCCGTAGGCGCGGAGCGCCTCCGCAAGAGCATTGGCCGCGCCGGCTTCGTCCGCGAAGAGCAACCAGGTTCCCCGCGCGCTGTCGGGCTCGCCGGCGTTCGGCTCCGGCTCCGCGGGCGAGAGCGGTTTGGGCTGCCAGCGCAGTATGTAGAGGAGGTCGTCCAGGCCCGTTGCGCTTGCCGTGGTGCCGCCAGCGGGTTGAATGCGCGCGCCGAGTATCTCGACGCAGAGCCTGCCGTCGCCATCGAACACTTGCACGTTCGCATCACGATGGCGGGGGCTGGATTTGGTGACTTGAACGTGCATCCAGGCTCGCGGGCCAAGGGGTGCATGGAAGCGCAGTCTCGCGATGCGCACCGGCATCCACACTTCGCGCGGTCCATCGCCGTCGGCGTAATCAAAGGTGGCGGAGATGGTTTGCAAACAGCCATCGAGAAACGCGGGATGGACGCGATAGCGCTGCGCCTCGTGCGCCACCGCCTCCGGCAGGGCGAGTTCTGCAAGCACTTCGCCGTCCGCACGCCGGAGTCGGCGCACGCTTTGGAACGCCGGCCCGATCTCGAATTGGATTTGGCGAAGCCATCCATAGAACTGGCCCGCGGTGACTTCATCCCCGCCGAAACGTTCCCACAATTCCTCGGGACGAATTTGCTTGCGGGGCGCGCCTGCATCCAAATGCCGCAACTGTCCCGCAGCGTGACGCCGCCAGCCCTGCGCGCTCTCGCCCACCCGCGTATGAATCGCGAATCCGGCATCCTCCACGGAGAAGGTGAACTGCGCTTGCACGCGCTCCGGCGGGTCCGGCAGCGGCAGCGCGCGCTGGAATTCCGCTTCCTCGATGACGCAGGGCACGTCACCGAAGACCTCGCGAGCGGCGCTGAGTGCCATCTCGATGTATCCAACCGCCGGGAAAACCACGCGGCGATGAATGACATGATCCTTGAGCCACGGCAGGAGGCGGAGGTCGAGAAAGTTTTTCCAGCACACTACAGCGGAGCGCGATCGGCGCCCCAGCAGCGGATGGCCTGGCGGGCCGAGTTTCGAGTTCCTGACGTCCTCGCACTCCTGCCAGCAGCGCTCCCGTTGCCAGGGATAGGAAGGCAGGCGCACGAATTGATTTGCAGACCCTGAAAAAACCGCCGCCCAGTTCACCCGCCGCCCCGCGCAAAACAGCGCGCCCAGCGCCCGCAACATGGCCGCGCGCTGCGGCTCCATGTGCCGCTGCGAGGCGAGCACGGTGCCCGTGCCGCCACGGCGGCGCAGGCACTCGTGGATCGCGCCGGCGAGCGCGGGGTGCGCGCCGATTTCTAGAAACAGATCGTGCCCGGTCGCCGCGAGCCCGTTCATCGCGGGAAAAAATCGCACCGGCTCGCGCGCGTTGCGCCACCAGTAGGCGGCGTCGAAGTCCATGCCTGTGGCGGCTTCACCGGTGACGGTGGAGATGATGGCGGTGGACTCAGCGCGCGGCTTGAGCGAGGCAATGGATTCGAGGAACTCCTCGCGGCCCGCATCGAGATAGGGGCTGTGAAACGGAAAATCCGTGTGGATAAACCGACGGAAGATCTGGCGCTCTTCGAGTTCCCCGGAAATCGCTTCCAGCGCCTCGGCATCGCCGGACAAAGTCACGGAGCATGGGCTATTGACCGCGGCGATCGTGAGGCAGGCTGTGCGCCCGGCGATGAGTTCCTCCGCCTCCCGCGCGGGCAGGGCGACGGCAAGCATTTTTCCTTTTGGCAACACCTTCTCCATGATGCGGCCACGGTGAAACATCACGCGCAACGCATCATCGAAGCTCAGCGCGCCAGCGACCTGAGCAGCGGCGAGTTCGCCGATGCTGTGGCCGAGAACGGCATCCGGCTGGATGCCCCAGGCGTGCCAGAGTTCCGCCAACGCGAGTTGGAAAGAAAAAACACCCCAGTGTGTCACGGACACCTCGCGCAGGCGCGAGGCGCTTTCTTCCACGGTGAACTCGCGCAGCAATGGACCGATTCCATCGCCGTCGCCCGCGCTTGCACCGTTGGCGCCGAACTCAGTCAGCAGCGCGTCGCACCGCGCAATCGTATCGCGGAACACGGGTTCATCGCGCAGCAGCTCGCGACCCATGCCCCACCACTGCGGGCCTTGTCCGCTGAAGACAAAAACGAGAGGACGATGCGATGCCGCGTGGGCGTGGCAGAGATTCGGATTGTTTTCTCCAGCGAGGAACGCCGCGAGATTTTGAATCATTTCCTCTTTGGAATGGCCAACGACCGCGAGCCGGTGGTCATGATGCATGCGGCGAGCGCCCGCGGCGTGGCAGATGTCGCACAGTGAGTGCGCCGCGCCCGCGCCGTCTGGCGCGAGGAAGCGCTGATAGGATTGCGCCAGCGCGCGCAGGGCTTCCGGGCTGCGTGCGGAGAGGACGAGGATCTCGGCGTGCTCAGCATTCGTGTCCGCGGCGGAGGTGGATGACTTGTTGGCCCGTGGTGAAGCCTGTAGCACGGCATGCGCATTTGCGCCGCCGAAGCCGAAGGAGTTCACGCCGGCCAAAGTTGGTTTCGCTCCGTTGGGCAACGGCTCGACCTCCGTGGCGACGCGCAGTTTCAGTCCATCGAAGTCAATATTTGGGTTTGGTTGATCGAAGTGCAGGCTGGGCGGAATGAGGCCGTGATGGAGCACCAGCGCGGTCTTGATGATGCCCGCGGCGCCGGCGGCCATTTCGAGATGGCCGATGTTTGTTTTCACCGAGCCGATGACGCAGCGATCGTCGAACGGGCGGCCGGCACCGAGCACAGCGCCAAGCGCGGCGGCTTCGATGGGATCGCCTGCGGGCGTGCCGGTGCCGTGTGCCTCGACGTAGCGCACATTGCGCGGATCAATGTCCGCATCGCGGCAGGCAGCGCGCACCAGGGCTGATTGCCCGGTTTGGCTGGGGAGGGAGATGCCTCTGGTCAACCCGTCCTGATTCACTGCGGTGCCGCGGATGCAGGCGTAAATGCGGTCACCATCCGCGAGCGCGGCGTTGAGCGCCTTGAGCACGATGATGCCGGCGCCCTCGGCGCGGACGTAGCCGTTAGCGGCGGCGTCGAAGGCTTTGCAGCGGCCATCTGGCGAGAGCATCGAAGCCTTGCTGAAGCCGATGAAGCCGTCAGGCACGAAGAGCAACTGCACCCCGCCAGCGAGGGCGAGTTCGCATTCGTGGCTCCACAGGCTGCGGCAGGCCAGGTGCACAGCCAGCAGTGCGGATGAGCACGCGGTGTCCACGACGAAGCTCGGCCCGAGCAGGTTCAGGCAATACGAGATGCGGTTGGCGACGATGCACGGAACCCTTCCCGTGCATGTATGCGTGCCGAATAAACTTTTGTCGCGAAACGATTGCTGGATCGTGCCCCAGTCGAGGTCCGCCACGCCGAGGAACACGCCCGTGTTTGATCCATTCACCAGATCCAGAACAACGCCGGCGTCTTCGAGCGCCTCCCACGCGGTCTCCAACGCCACGCGCTGCTGCGGGTCCATGAACGCGGCCTCGCGTGGGGAGATGTGGAAAAATCCACAGTCGAATTTGTCAATGTCCGCGATGAACCCGCCCCAGCGGCTGTACGTCTTGCCAGGCTTGGCGGGGTCGGGATCGTAGAAGGCTTCGATGTTCCAGCGATCCGGCGGAATCTCCCTGATGGCGTCCACACCGTCGGAGAGGAGCCGCCAAAATGATTCCGGATCGGTTGCGCCACCGGGGAACCGACAGCCGATTCCCACGATGGCAATGGGTTCTTTGCCGGGCATGGATGCAGTTTTGGATGCGCCGTCGTGATGTGTCAAGCTCTCAGCCGCGAGGGACTCAAGTAGCCGCGAACTCCAGTTCTGCTCCCGCGGCTGCGGGACAGCGCCTCCGGCCTGCAGCGGGCGTCTGCCAGCGTCTCCGCGTGCAGATTTTGAAAATGTGCGATACGGCAGACTTCGAAAGTCTGCGCTACTCCACTTCCAGCAGCGCGCCGTGGCAACTGAAGCCTGCGCCGAAGGAGGACATCCACCAAAGGCCGCCAGGCGCATTGCCACCAAGAGCGGCGTGCAGGACGAAGAGGACGAAGGGGCTGCTCAGGTTTCCGCAATCGCGCAGCACCGCGGCGCTCCAGCGCAGGTCCTCCTCGGTGAGCGCGAGCATTTTACGCAGGTGCATGAGTACGTCGCGCCCGCCAGCGTGCATGATCCACGCGGCGATTTGCCCGCGGGCCGCGCCGTGCTTCGCCATCACATCTGAAAACAGTTGCTCCGCGTATTTTCCCGCCAGTTCCGGCACGGGCTGCGTGAGGATGTTGCGCAGCATTCCGCCCTTGGTCTCAAAGCGGAGGTAGTCGCGGTGTTCAGGATTCAGTATCGAACCGGCTGTTTTCCATTCGATGCGGCGGTGGTTTCGATTTGGGCTTGCGGAGAGCACCGCTGCGGCCGCGCCATCTCCGAACAAACACGCGCTGATGAGCACGCCGGGGTCTTCATCGCCATAGAACGCCGCACTGCACACCTCCACGCACACGCTCAGCACGCACCCGCAGCGGCCGGAGGCAAGCAGCGCCTCCGCGGTGCGGAGGTTTGGCAGCGCGGCGCCGCAGCCCTGACCGACGAGGTCCAGAGCGAGCACGTCGCGCCGCAGGCCCAGGCGCTCACTGACGTAACTGGTGAGTCCAGGGCAGAGGTAGCCGGTGCATGTGCTCACGATCACGGCATCAATTGCGCTGGCGTCGAGCGCGCCATCTGTCAAGGCGCAAGCCGCAGCCTCCGCCGCCAGCACAGGCGCGTTCCTGGTGAAACGCGCGTGCAGTTCATCCGGGCCACCTTCGAACAATTCACTGACTGACTCGACGCCGAAATGCCGCGTGGCGACGCTGGGCTCGCCCAGGAGCACGGCTTTCACGATAGCCTGCCCGCGTGCGCTAAGCTGCTGAAAAGGCGCTGACACTCGTGCTGCTTCCCAACATTGCTGTTGCGTGAATCTGGTGGGCAAAGCGGTTCCCAATCCCGTGATGAACATGGCTCAACTAAGCACGGGATGGAATCGAGTCCAGGCGGCCACCGTTTGGTCCAGCGCCTTACTCACCGGGCTCACCGTGGCGTGTGGCACGCGTCTCCATACCGCCAGGATCTGAGCCGTGCCCGTGTTCCGTCAGTGCAAAACAACCGACGCGTTCGCCCGAAACCAATCCCGGCACCCAGCGAGCGTGCTGCTCGGGTGTGCCAAAGGAATGGATCGCATATATGGCAAGCGCGCCCTGCACCGATGCTTCCGAACGCAGGCCAGAGTCGGCCCGTTCCAACTCTTGCATGATGAGGCCGTAGGCCGTGTAGCTCAGCCCCGCGCAGCTGTGCTCTTTCAAGTACGGAGCGAAAAGTCGCAACGCTCCCATGCGTGATCGTACTTTCTCCGGAAATTTCGCCGCACGATGACACGGCACGAATATTTGGATCGAGTTCCCAAAATGCTTTGGCCAGTCCGTAAGCCGACCAATGAGCGGTCCAATCGCGTGCTCGCCGTCCTACTCCTTGACGGGTACCGGGAAGGTGCGCAGATCGTCGGCAACCTGCGGATATTTCGCCACCAGCGCATCGACGTTGCCAATCTCGACATCAACCGGCTCTACGCCGGGCCATTCGGTGCTCGCACCGAGGAACCAGCGGCGGCGTCCGATCACACGCGCGGTGTGGAACGTATTGCCGGGAATCGGGAGCTGCACCAATTGGCCGCCGCGCACGTCTGGCCCAACCACCACGCGCTCGGTCGTGCCATCGACCCGCAGCATTAGCACTTCGAGCGGATCACCAAGATAATAATGATAAAGCTGGTCGTTGCGGATCCGATGCAGCCGAACGGGTGCGCCCGGCGTTACCATGAAATAGAGCGCGGAGCCAACAGGGCGCCCAGCAGCGAATGGCGCGGGTAATCCTCCTGGCGCAATCCTCTCCTTGCTCATGAATGTCACGCGCACGAATCCGCACGTGGCGTGCGGCTCGAGCTTCAGCAGTTTGCGAACCTCATCGGCACTCAACTCATTGGGTTTCTCTGGCACCGGATTTTTTGAAGGTCGCTGCGCGTTCGCCGCCAATCCTGGCGCCACCACGGCAGCACCAACGAATGTTGCTTGCTTGAGAAAATTTCGGCGGCCGATGAAGTCTGAATCATGGCGTTTGGACATGGTGAGCTCATCAATAACATTCGATTACGAGGACAACATCAATGCAAATCATTCCCAGTTGAAATCAAGAATGCGAATTTCACTTGAACCAAAACTCGCGCGACTTTGCCAATGGAGAACAGATCATTGAACTTGGGTTCGATGGGCGCAAACGCTTCGAATAATTTGTCGGCCCGAACGCACTGAATCACGGCTGCAAGGTTACGGGGAATCAAGATCGCAGGGTCGCAATACGCGATTGCGCTCTGGCGTTCTTTGTAGATCAACGACGCCCCCGATCTAACGAGACACAAGCTCAGCGACCGCGCCAGAGAGCGCGCGTGACCGCGAGCTGAACGAAACCAGCTGCACAAAAGCTACGCACCGGAGCCGGGCGCGATTCGCTGCATCACCTGGTTAGATCACCACTGATACGGTGAAGGCGTCGGACTAAAAATCTTGCTCAGAGAATCCTTAAGTTCTTTCGTGCTCTGGTTAACATCATCGTGTAGCTTCTGGACGTCGTCGTTCCACCGTTTGATCGCTCGTTTGTTGTAGTCGACGAGCTCGGATTCACTCATCTGTTTTATGTCTCCGTTTGGCATCTGAACTTTGTACTGCGGCTCGCTAGAGCGGGAAAAGTAATATAAGACAAGCCCAATGATGACGAAAATCGCGACCACTAGTTCGCCGCTATGATTCGAGCGCGGGCGCGACGGTTGCGGAGGTGGAGTGCGGCGCTGCGGTTTTCGCGTCTGTGACGCAACTGGCGCGACCGGCGGACCGGACTGGCGTTTTCGCTTGCCGCCCCCGAGATTGACAATTCACTCTGTGCAAGGTCGATGAAAGTTTCAGTCGTCATTCCCGTTTTTAACGAGCGCGGCACAATTGAGCAGATCGTAAACGCGGTCCGTTCCGCGCCGGTGGAGAACATCGAAATCATCGTTGTGGACGACTCATCCACTGATGGAACTCAACAGCTTTTGAAAGAAAAAATTTCGCCGATGGTCGATCAAATCATTTATCAGCCCCGCAATTGCGGCAAAGGCGCGGCGCTCCGGGCCGGGTTCGCCACTGCTACTGGCGATGTGATTTTGGTGCAGGACGCCGATCTCGAATATAACCCGGCCGATTATCCAACTTTGCTCGAGCCGATTCTCTCGGGAAATGCCGATGCGGTCTTCGGCTCACGCTTCATGGGAGGCCGACCGCATCGTGTTCTCTATTTCTGGCACATGGTTGGAAACAGATTTCTCACGTTGCTCTCAAACATGTTCACCAATCTGAATCTGACCGATTTAGAGACGTGCTACAAAGCGTTCCGTGCGCCGTTGGTAAAGAATCTTGACCTTCGCGAAGATCGATTCGGGTTCGAGCCAGAAGTAACGGCAAAGTTGGCGAAGGCGAAATGCCGCATTTACGAAGTGGGCATTTCTTATAACGGACGCACCTACAGCGAAGGCAAAAAAGTGAATTGGAAAGATGGTGTCCACGCCATCTACGCAATCTTGCGCTACAATTTGTTCGGGTAGCGCGGAAAGGACGTCCGCTGGAATGTCGAGTGCTGTAATACGTCGGCTGGCGAAACAACCGCTTGACCAAAGAGGGCATCCTAGCGCATAGAACCGGACGTGAAAGCCTTAGCTCGTTTCGCCGTTTTGTCAGGGAGTGTAACACTGGGATTTTTCGCCCTGGCTGGTCCGGAGCCACTTCCGGTAAATGAATTAAAGAATGTATCAAAGCCGGAAGAACCGCGCGTCTGGCAAGGTTTCTACATCGGCATCAACGCCGGGTATGCCTTCGATTTGCACAGTGAGGTGAGCGATCTCGATTTTTTAAACGCCGGTCCGCCGGTACGAACTTTCTCATTCGATTCCGACGGCCCAGTCGCCGGCGGACAAGTTGGATTTAACCTGCAACCGTTGAGTTGGCTCGTGCTCGGAATAGAAGGCGACGCCGGCTATCTCGGCGTGCATGGACGCGCGAGGCAGCCCGGTTCACCTGCTGGCGGGACATTCGCGGAGATTAATCCCGGCGTCTACGCAACGGCTCGCGGACGAGTCGGCTGGGCTCACGATAACTGGTTGCTTTATGTGACCGGCGGCTGGTTCGGTTCGGATTATGAGCGGCGCGTGGAGGACAATGAGATCTGTTCTTGCGGATTCCAGCTCGGCCACGCCGCCAACGATGACTTCAAATCCGGTTACACGGTTGGCGGCGGCTTGGAATGGTTGTTCAGAGAACACTGGTCGTTGCGCGTCGAATATCTCTACTTCAACGTGGGGGACGGAACGGTTACCGTGCCGATCTTCCAGCAGGGCCCTTTTCGTTTCGGCTTTGATGACGACGGCGGCCACATCGTGCGCGGCGGCCTGAACTTCAAGTTCTAGCTATCGGGTCAGCCAGGGGTGAGATCGTACTATCTCCGGATTGTCACGGTGGCTGTGTTAAAGCCCGTCGTGGTGAAGTAGCCAGGTCCATTGACGATCGTCATCGGCGCGGTCCTGTTTGTCTTCCGCGCGAGGTTCTTTAAAGCCGTGATAGTGACCGTGGCCGACGTCTTACCTGCCGGAATCGTGATCTTCCCGAAGATGCCGCTCAAACTATAGTCAACCCCAAAAATTGCGGTGCCATTCATGACATAGGAAACAGTCAGCGGTTGAGTAAGAGGACCCTTTGGCAGGGTAACCATAAAGGTGGTCTTACCTCCTGTGCCAATGGAGCTTAAAATATTGCAAAGGCGAACCCCGGTGGTAGCAGGCGCTACGCCGAGCTCTTCAGCGATCCCGAGCGAACATCCGTTGGCGTCGGTAATAACGACGTTGTAGCCACCGCTGGTTAGGCCAGTGAAGGTCGTGCTTCCGCCGGACACGGCGATAGTATTGGGAGCGCCGCCGTTAAGCGTGACCGAATACCCAGGAGTCCCACCGTTGGCTGTAACTGTCATGGTCCCATCAGCAGCAATACTGGAGCTCGCTGGCGTCGTCGTAATCGATGCGTTGATCGCCGTTGGGATCACGATCGTCTTTGTCTGGCTAGGTCCTAAGCAGGCATTGCTATCTCTGACAGCAACGGTGTGTGAGCCGGCGCCGAGGTTGTCAAAGGTCGCCGGTGAAGTGCAAGGCGCAAATGAACCGTTGTCCAAGCTGCATTCGTAGCCAGGGGTTCCGCCCGAGAACGTCACAGTCATGCTGCCAAGCTGACCGTTGCACAACGGATCAGCCTTACTCGATGAGGCAGTTACCGCCGTCGGAATCGTCACGGTAGCACCGGTGGTTGTGGTGCAACCATTCGCATCCTTGACTGTGATTGTGTAGGACCCGCTAGCTAAGCCACTGAACACGTTTGAAGCCTGAAAATTCGTTCCGTCAATGGAGTAGCTCAGTGCACCGGTGCCGCCTGAAGCCGTTACCGTGATCGAACCCGTGCCGGTGCTGCAGGCAGGATTAGTCGCCAAAGCTGAAGCGGTAAGGCCTGAAGCAGGTTGAGTGATCGTGACGGGCTGAGTAGTCGTGCAGCCGTTAGCATCCTTGACCGTGATGGTGTAGGAACCGGCGGCCAGATTACTGAACGTTCCGCTGTTGCCAAAGTTAGTCCCGTCTATCGAGTAAGTGTAGGGGGCAGTTCCACCAGAGCCCGCAACAGTTACGCTGCCGGTCGAAGAGCCGAAGCACGCGACGTTGGTTTGAGAACTGATCGAGGAGCTAACCGCTGCGGCGGGCTCGGTGATTGTGACCGGTTGAGTCGTGGTACAACCATTGGCGTCCTTGACCGTGACCGTGTAGGAACCTGCGGCCAGGTTGCTGAAAGTACCGCTGTTGCCGAAGGTGGCCCCATCGATCGCGTAAGTATAAGGCGAAGCTCCACCCGAGCCTGCGACCGTCACACTCCCGGTTGAACCACCAAAGCAGCCGACATTCGTTTGTGAACTGATCGACGAGCTAAGCGCTGCGGCGGGCTCGGTGATTG
>QHOI01000034.1 GCA_003218705.1 Verrucomicrobiota bacterium
TCAGGAAGTGGCACAATTGCAGACTTTTTTCGCCTTGTCTCGAGCGGAACCGGTTCGGGCTCCTCGTTCTTCGGTTTGCGTGAAGGAACAACCGTACGCGTGAAATGATCGGGAAAACTGTACGATTCGCTCGGGATGAGAGACATAGCCTGCAGGCGGGAGCCAAATCTTTTAGCAATTCCAATTTTTCACGTCAATCCAAACCTGAGGGCAGCCCACATGAGATTGCCATGTTTTGAAGCTACATTGCCGCGTGACCACGGATGCCGCACCCCGCGCGATCATTCATCTCGACATGGACTGCTTTTACGCGGCGATCGAAGTGCGCGACCGGCCGGCTTTGCGTGGAAAACCGGTTGGGGTCGGTGGCGCGCGCGATCGGCGCGGCGTCCTGACCACATGCAATTACGAAGCGCGCAAATTCGGCGTGCACTCGGCAATGCCGACCTTTATGGCGCTGCAACGTTGCCCGAGTCTAATCGTGTTGCCCACGCGCTTCGATGTTTATCGGCGCGAAGCCGCCGTCGTGCGGGAAATCCTGCACCGCTTCAGTCCATTGGTGGAGCCACTTTCGCTCGATGAAGCTTATCTCGACGTGACCGCGCATCCGGGCGCGCCCGGACCGCTTGCCGAGGTGATTCGCGATTTGATTTTTCAAAAGACGAAACTGACTTCGTCGGCCGGCATCGGGCCAAACAAGTTGATCGCAAAAATCGCCAGCGCGATGCGAAAACCGAATGGGCAGTTGGAAGTGACCGCGGCGGAAGTCCCGGGATTCATGCAAGATTTACCTGTGCGCGAGATCTGGGGGATCGGGGAAAAAACCGAACGGAGATTGGAGGAGCTGGGCGTGAAAACATGCCGAGAGCTTCAGCGTTTCTCACGTCCGGACCTGGTCGATCTTTTCGGCAAATTTGGGAGCGAGCTCTTCGATCTGTGTCGCGGAATTGACGATCGACCGGTCGAACCGGACCGGCCGCGGAAATCGCTCAGCACCGAAGAGACTTTTCCGAGCGATCTCGAGACGCTGGAACAATGCGAGGAGCGCCTGGCCGAACTTTTTCAGGAGCTCATGGCCGATCTGGCCCAAAAAGAAACCAGTCGGCGCGTGAGCAAGATTTTCGTGAAACTGAAATTTGCCGATTTCAGCCGGACCACGGCCGAACGCGCCGGTTTGGAGCCCTCTCTCGCTGGATTCCGCACTTTGCTGGCGGAAGCTTTTGCGCGGACCGGCAAAAAAGTACGTCTGATCGGAGTTGGGGTGCGTTTCGCCGAAACTCCTGCAGCGGAACTGCAGATGGCATTGTTGTAGGGCAAAGGCGCCCTGGCACGCCGTAGCTTTCATGCCAGTCCGGCTCGGACCGAAGGCGGCCGGTCTAGCCCATTGCCAGCCGCGCCAGAATCAGCGCAACAATTCCGCCGGCAAACACGGCGACAACCGCTATCTCTCGCTTGGTTAGAAGCGGCTCGGATCTTTCCCAATTTGGAATTGTCACCTCGCCATTGTTCTCGATTACGCCTATCACGTCATCGCACAACTTTCGAATGTCCGCCGGCATCGCGTCTTCATTGGCGAACTGTTCCCCGTTAAACACGAACCTTTTCTTCACCGCGCCGTCGTGCAGCGCTTTTTCGTAAGCGATGCGGACCTCAGGCGGCAATTCTGCCGGGCTGGAATATTCTTGTCCGTTGTAACGAATCTTGCTTTTCAGCGTAATGCTCACCGCCGGACGAAAATCATAGCATTTCATTTGCCATCGCCCTCTCAGGCCATCGTTTCTTGTGGTAAATTAGCCCCTGTGATCAGTGCCGCCGCTCAAGAAAGGATCCGCGCTTCCGGCTGCGATGTGCGCTTCGACAATCTTACCCGCCAGCTTTACGCTACCGACGCTTCGATTTACCAAATCGAGCCACTCGGTGTCGCCTTCCCAACCAGCGCGCAAGAAGCGAGCGCCGTTATCAAAGCCGCTGCCGAGGATAACATTTCCATCACACCGCGCGGCGCCGGCACCAGCCTGGTCGGGAACGCGGTTGGCGAAGGATTGATCGTCGATTTCTCGCGCCACAATCGCAAGATCGACAATCTCAACATCGAGAATCGCAGCGTCCGCGTCGGCGCCGGTGTCGTGCTCGATCAGCTGAATGCGTTTCTCAATCCGCACGGATTTTGTTTCGGCCCCGACGTCGCGACCAGCTCGCGCGCCACCATCGGCGGCATGATCGCAAATAATTCCTCCGGTGCGCGCGTTCCGGTCTACGGCACGACTGCCGATCATGTTCTTGCAACCGAAATTGTTTTGGCGGACGGACGGGTAGTCACTGTTGGGTCGCAACACGAATCCCTGCGCGATGAACAAAGCAAGGTCGACCATCTCGTGCGCGCGCACGCCGCCGAAATGTCTGACCGCTGGCCTCCCGGATTACTTAAGCGCTGGCCCGGTTATGGCATCGAGCGATTTTCGCGCGCTCCAAACAACTTGAATGAGATTCTGGCCGGAAGTGAAGGAACACTCGCCGCGATTTTTTCCGCGGAGCTCAAAATCTCGCCGCTGCCGAGTGAAAAAGGGCTCGGTCTCATCTTTTTCGCATCCGTCGCCGAAGCGATGCAAGCAACCGTTGCGCTGCTTGATTTGCAGCCGTCCGCGATCGAGCACATCGATCGCCCGTTGCTCGATCAAACGAAAGGGCAACTCCATTTCCAAGCCGCGCGCGACCTGCTCGAGCTCGACACTCAACCGTGCGAAGCAATTTTGATCGTCGAATTCTACGAAGACGTCGCCGAGCGATTGTCGGTGTTGCAGTCGCGCTACCTCGGTTTGCGGACGAGAATTTGCCGCGACGCAAACGAGATGAATCTCGTTTGGTCGGTGCGCAAGGCCGGCCTTTCACTTTTGACCGGCTGTGTCGGCCCCGCGAAACCGGTCGCGTTCATTGAGGATGCCGCAGTTCGTCCCGCGCAATTACCCGATTACGTCCGCGGTCTGCAATCGATCATGAAATCGCTCGGACTGGAAGCGAGTTATTACGGTCATGCCGCGAGCGGTTTGCTTCATGTCCGGCCAGTTCTCGATCTCCACAGCCCGGACGATTTGCGAAAATACCGGCTCGTAGCCGATCAAACCTCCGCGCTCGTGCGCGAATTTAAAGGTTCGCTCTCAGCCGAGCACGGAGTCGGCATCGCGCGCGCGGAGTACATGCGAGAACAACTCGGCGACTCGCTCCTGAATGTCATGCGCGAGATCAAGCGCACGTTTGATCCTAAAAACATTTTCAATCCCGGAAAAATTTTTGGATTCGCCTACAAGATCGACAATCACCTCCGCAACAACTTCGTTAAACCGATCGAGCTGCCATTCGAGCCGCGGCTCGCCTTCGCGTTCAAGGACCGCTCCTTCATTGGCAATCTCGAGCAGTGCAACGGGTGTGGCGGTTGCCGCAAAGATACGCCGATCATGTGTCCGACATTCATTGCGACTGGTGACGAAGTTATGTCGACGCGCGGTCGCGCGAATATTATCCGGCGCGCGCTCGAGCTGCGTGGAAACGGACACGACCCGTTGAAGTCGGCGGAACTGGACGCCGCGCTCAGCAATTGTCTCTCCTGCAAAGGCTGCACGCCCGAATGTCCGTCGAACGTGAATCTGGCGTTGCTCAAAGCAGAAATGCTTTACGCGCGACACCGTCGCGACGGTTTGCCGCTGCGGGAGCGTTTTTTCAGCAATGTCGATTTGTTAGGCCGAATCGGTTGCACCATTCCATGGCTGGCAAACGCAACTCTCGATCATGCGCCTATCCGCGCGTTGATGGAGAAAACGCTCGGAATTTCAGCAAAGCGTTCTTTGCCGCATTACACCCACAAAAGATTCGATCGTTGGTTTGAACGACGAAAAATGGAGGGCCATGCTCCGTCAGGGCCGGGACGCGACCGAGCGCGTCCCTCCAACGGCAAAGTGATTCTTTGGGACGACACCTTTATTCGTTACCACGAGCCGAATATTGGGATCGCAGCTGTGAAAGTGCTCAACGCGCTCGGCTTCGAGGTTGAGCTACTGCAAAACCGGAAATGTTGCGGCCGGCCGGCGTTCAGTCAGGGAAATCTCGACGCGGCAGCAGAAGTCGGCCGCCACAATGTCGATCTTCTTTCATCACTCCATGACTCCACCACACCAATCTTATTCCTCGAACCATCGTGCTGGTCGATGTTTGTGGAAGACTATCGCGAACTGAAGATCGACAATGCCGAGAAGATCGCGGAACGCTGTTTCCTCTTCGAGAAATTCGTGGACGATTTGCTCGAACAAAATCCAGACGTGGTTTCGTTTCAACATCGTGAAACGAACGTCGCGATTCATCCCCATTGTCACGCCAAGTCGCTGATGAATCCCGCTTTCATGGCGCGGCTCGTAGAACGATTACCCGGACGCAAAGCAGCTTTGCTCGATACCGGATGCTGCGGAATGGCCGGCGCGTTCGGCGCGCTCGCCGAAAAATACGAATTATCGCGCCAAGTTGCGGCCGATTTACTGCGCAAGATCGACAATCAACAAGCCGATGTTGTTATCGCTTCCGGCACGAGTTGCCGCCATCAAATTGTTGATCTCACCGAGTTGCACCCCAAGCACATGGCCGAACTGCTCGCGGACGCGATCGCGTGATCTGTCATCCTGATCCCGCAGTCGCGGGAGAAGGATCTTTCAAAAGTTGATTGATCACGCAAGGCACCGAAGCGTGATCCAAACTTTGTGGGTGAGATCCCTCCCCATTCGGCTTCGCGCGTGGCGCGCTTCGCTCAGGGCTTCGGCTATTGTTGCAGGGCAGCGGACCCTGCCCTGAGCTTGTCGAAGGGCTCGGGATGACCCGCGTTATGATTTCGGCGGTGACGGCGGAGGGCTGCCACCAGGCTTCGCGGCTTCGCCCGGTTTCGACGGAGCGGCTCCTGCGGGCGCACCGCCGGGAAGCTCGGCGTTCTCTGGGACCGCTAACACATCAGGCTCGGTGTAGGAATCAGGATGGTTCGCCAATTCCTTGCGCAAGGCCGCGATTTGTTCGGCAGTCACCGGACTGGCGCTATTCCCCCACTCGCTCCGTTCGTAAGTCAGAACGTCGGCAATTTTTTGATCGGCCAATGTTTTGTCCCAAGGTTGCATGACCGCGCTGCCGAATTTTTGGCCCTTGACTGTGACCGGTCCCTGCAAACCCTTAAGAACGATCATCGCCGGTCGCTTCGAACCGCCCGTGGTAAATTCCGAGCCGGCCAGCGGCGGATATTGACCGGGAACACCGAGACCATTGGCTTGATGACAGGTTTGACAGTTGGCCGCGAAAATCTTTTTGCCGCGGTCGCGCGGCGAAAGTTCAGCCTGCTGTTGTTGTCCTTGCGGTCCGCCACCTTTTTTGGCCGGCGGCGGTCCGCCCAACGGATCGAGTCCGTCGCCGGAAAAATTTCCAGAGTAGCGGCCGAGATAAGCGCCGCCGGTGAAAATCGCGATCCCGTAAACAGCGATCAACCAAATCGAAAGCGGCTCGAGTCCAACGCGCGGCTCGCGTTTCTCGCGCTGAATCGCGGCGTGCACTTCCTGGACGTCGGACGTTTCGCCATAATCCATTCCCTGGCGGGTGAGCGACGTGGGATTTGGAGTTTGATCGTTCATTTCTTCGGTGGCGCAGGCGCGAGTGATCCGGCTGGCGCTGCCGGAGGCGACCCCGCTGGCGGGCCCGCACCGCCCGGTGCTGTCTTAACTTCCTTGAGCGGATGTGATTGATCGAGCGACATCAAATAAGCAACGAGACATTTGGCCTCGTAGGTTGGAACAATTTCCCAGCCCGGCGGCGGCGCGTCTCGGCCCTCGAGTTGCAATGCGTCGGCCGAGCGCTCGCCACTGATCGGATGTTTCTCGTAAAGAAATTTGTAAGCCGGCATGGTTGAATCCCGATTGTCCGGGCTCATGCTGCGCGGGGAATAAAGATGTCGATGATGCCAGGCCTCGGAATAAGCCGGCGGTAAGCCGGTTGGATTCGGTGAAGCCGAAGGGGCCGGTGACGGATTCGCAGCGGCAGCAGGTGGAGCTGGAGGAGAACC
>QHOI01000035.1 GCA_003218705.1 Verrucomicrobiota bacterium
CGGTTGTTCAATTGGAAATGTTTGTTCCTTCAGATGTCGATCTTGGGAAACTGAATGAGGCGACCGATTTGCTTGGTGATTTGAAGTTGCAAACTTTTTGGGAAACGCCGGCCGAATCGGCAGAACAAATGGTCGCTTCGCTCGCGCGCGCGAAACAACCGGCGTTTGGCTACAAATTGCGCACCGGCGGCGTGACCGCCGACGCGTTTCCGAACTCAGTGCAGATTTCGCGGGCGATCCTTGCCTCCACTAAACATCACGTGCCAATCAAGTTCACCGCCGGCCTCCATCATCCTGTCCGGGGATTCCGCGATGAAGTCAAAACCGAGATGCACGGATTTTTGAATGTGCTTGGCGCCGGCGTTCTTTCGGCCGAGCATCACTGGGACGAAGCGCAAACGATCGAAATGCTCGAGGATCAGCGCCCGAGTTCGTTTGAGTTTCACGACACGGTATTTGCCTGGCGCGATTGGGAAGTCACGATTGATCGGATCAAGGCGCGCCGAAAATTCGTAACTTCGTTCGGCAGCTGCAGCTTCGATGAGCCGCGGGAGGATTTGCGCGCTCTTGGCGTCTTTTGATCACCACGAAGGACACGAAGTTCACGAAGCTCTTAAAGGAAAAAGATCTGCATTGAAACTTAACTCTTCGTGTCCTCCGTGATCTTCGTGGTTAAATCATAAGCATGGCTCTTCGTTCGTTCATCGAAGTCGCAAAAGATTCGCACTTTCCGCTGGAGAATCTCCCGTTTGGTGTTTTCAAACCGAGGGAGGGCCCTGCACGAATTGGTGTCGCGCTCGGCGAGAACATTGTCGATCTAGCGGCGTTGGAAGAGGCCGGCCTTCTCAAAGATCTGCTGCCAGAGACAGCGGCCGCTACAGTCTTCACCCGCGATTCGTTGAACGAATTTCTCGCGCTCGGTCCACCGGCCTGGCGCAAAGTGCGCGAGATTTTACAAAAACTGCTCTCCGCTGACACGGCGACGTTGCGCGATGACACTAAATTGCGCGACCGCGTTTTCCATCGGCAAGCTGACGTTGTCATGCAGCTGCCCGCGAAAATCGGTAACTACACCGATTTTTATTCGTCCTATCATCACGCGCATAACGTCGGGACGATGTTGCGCGGCCCGGAGAATGCGCTCATGCCGAATTGGAAATGGCTGCCAGTGGCGTATCACGGTCGTGCCAGTTCGGTGGTATCGAGCGGAACCGACGTGCGGCGGCCGCAAGGGCAGATCAAGCCGCCGGATGCCGCGGCGCCCGTGTTCGGTCCGACGAAAAGCTTGGATTACGAGCTTGAGATGGCGTTCTTAATTGGCCTGGGCAATTCGCTAGGCCAAGCCATGCCGATCGATCGCGCCCTCGATCACATTTTCGGTTTCGTCTTAATGAACGACTGGAGCGCGCGTGATATCCAAGCTTGGGAATATCAACCGCTCGGCCCGTTCCTGGCTAAGAATTTTTGCACCAGCATTTCGCCGTGGGTGGTGACTCTGGAAGCGCTGGAGGCATTTCGGAAACCGTTGCCGCGGCAAGATCCGGAACCGCTACCCTACCTTCGCGCGAAAACCGATTTCACGTTCGACATTCAACTGGAGGCGAAATTGCAAACGGCGAAGATGAAAACGCCGCACACAATTACGCGAACGAACTTCCAGAATCTTTATTGGAGCGTTTCGCAGCAACTCGCGCATCACACCGTCGGCGGATGCAATCTTCAGCCGGGCGATTTGCTCGCGAGTGGAACGATTAGTGGCGAAAAAGAAGAGTCTCGCGGATGCATGCTCGAGTTGACCTGGCGCGGCGCGAACCCATTGAAATTGCCGACTGATGAGACCCGCAAATGGCTCGAAGACGGGGACACTCTCGCGATCACAGGCTGGTGCGACGGCGATGGCTATCGCGTCGGTTTCGGTGAAGTCACCGGAAAAATTCTGCCGGCACTCTGATTGTCGATCTTGCCCAATGTCGATCCGAGCGCGTCGTCTGGCCGTGGTTGTTTCCTGGATCGGGCATCCGCTGGTATTTGTCACAATCAGTGTTGGCATTGTGCTGACGACGCAGGTTGCCTCGCGTGCCGCTATTCCTCTTCTCGCTGCGTTATTTTTGTCCCTGATCGCGCCGATGGATTTGCTTCTTTTTTTTGGTGTTCGCTCGGGTCGTTGGGGCGATGCCGATGTATCCGTCCGCGAAGAACGAAAACGTTTTTATCCGATCGCGATTCCGCTCTCCGCTCTTGGCACAATCGTGATGTGGCTGGCGAATGCGCCGCGCTACATTCTTCGCGGCGGCATGATCACGCTCCTGTTGCTGATAGCGGCCGCAATCATAAATTATTGGTCCAAAGTTTCGCTCCACACTTTGTTTGCGACTTATTGCACCGTGATTCTCTTTCGTGTGAATATATTTTGCGGTTCGGCCGCATTGATTCTGGCAGGACTCGTGTTCTGGTCGCGACTTCTTCTTTCGCGCCACACGATTTCCGAAAACATCAGCGGTGTCGCGCTCGGTAGCGTTGGCGGAATTGCCACTGCCTGGATGTCGATCTAACAATGCATCAAAGGTGCCTTCTTGAATGCTAAGCAGTGGCGAAAGGCGCGATTTTGCATGAAGATGCATAACTTCTGATCGAAATGGCTGCTGAGAAAGACAACGCCGCAAAAGGCCACGTTCTTCATGTCGATGATGAGCCGGACATTCGGCTGTTGATCGCGGCGTCGTTGCGCGACTTTGGCTACGTCGTCGCCACGGCTGGAACGAACGCGGAGGCGTTGGAACTCGCCAAACAGTTCAAGTTCGACCTTTGCATCTTGGATGTGCGGCTTCCAGATGGCAGCGGGATCCAATTATGCCAAAAGATCCATCAGCTTCAGCCCAGCGTTCCGGTGCTTTATTATTCCGCCTACGCCAGCGACGAAGAACAAGAGGCAGCCTTGTCAGTTTGCGGAGACGCTTATCTGAAGAAGCCGGTCTCGGCTGCTAAATTGGAACAAACCATTGCCGAACTGCTGAAATCGAAGCGCTGATTCGTCCAGAAGCAGCCTGAGCACCGAAAGTGGTTCGGTTAGCGCGTCGGCGGCAAGGTTTGAGGCTTTGCGCTGGCGCGTTTTAGCAAGCCGAAGAGATCGCTGTCGGTAGAAAAGATGAGCGTCGAATCCCTGGTCAGAACTTTCCGATAGGTATCCATGCTCTTGAGGAAATTGTAAAACTCGGCGGCTTGCGCGTTCTGGGTGTAAGCGTGCGCATAAATCTCAGTCGCTTTCCCGTCAGCTTCGCCGCGGATCTGTTGTACCTGCCGATAGGCAGTGGATTGAATTTCGTTCAAGTCGCGTTCTTTTTGCCCGGCAATGCGGGCTGCTTCCCCTTCGCCTTCCGAGCGAAAGCGTTGCGCAATCTGTCGACGTTCACTGATCATTCGCTGGTAAATTCGGTCGAGCACGTCCGGATTGTAATTTACTCGTTTGAGCCGGACGTCGAGAAGATCGATACCAAACTCCGCCAGCTTACCCGCCGCCTTCACCCGAATTTCGTCTTCGATTTTCAATCGACCGTACTGAATCGGCGGGAGCACGCCGATCGTCCCCAAACCAGTCGGCACATTTTTCAAATTCTCGTCGCGTAAAGGTTTGCGATCTTTATCGGTGCGAACGATCTCGATCAGATCATGTTTGGCCACGGCGTTGCGCGTCTCGCTTCCAAGAATGTCTTCCAAACGCGACTGGGCGCTTCGTTCGTCGCGGAGCCGAACGAAAAACGTCTTGGCGTCGCTGATTCGCCAGCGGGCAAACGTATCAACGTGAATATAAGTCTTGTCCCGCGTTGGAATGGCCACCGGCAGGCCGTCCCATTCCAAAAATCGTTTATCGATCCGATTAATTTCCTGAATGATTGGAAGCTTGAAGTGCAATCCCGGCTCCGTAATTGGTTCACCGATTGGTTTGCCGAATTGTGTGATGATCACCTGTTCCGTTTGATAAACGGCGAAGAAACATCCGAGCAAAACTCGCAGAACGACGAACGCGAGGACGATCGAGAAAACGGTGAGACAGCCACGCGCGTTCATCTCTTCTCCAGTGCTTTATTAAGCGGCAGAATGGGCAGCAGATTTCGCATCGTGTCGTCGATGATAATTTTTTCTCCGACGGAAGGGAGAACGTCGCCCATTGTTTCGAGATAAAGCCGCGTGCGAGTGATTTCCGGCGCCTTGACATATTGTCCAAGCATGGCGTTGAACGAGGCGACGTCGCCTTCTGCTTCGTTCACGCGCTTGAAGCGATAGCCCTCGGCGCCGCGAATCGCCTGGTCGGCCTCGCCCCTCGCTCGCGGGACCGCTTGATTATAATCGCCGTTCGCGATGTTGATGGCGTTTTCCCGGTCCTGTTGCGCCTTGTTCACTTCGTTAAAGGAGGCCTGGACCTCGGCCGGAGGGTTGACGTTCTTCAGTTGGACCTGATCGACGCGCACGCCAAGCGCGTAACGTTTTGCTAATTCCTGCATCCGCGCGAGGGCAGAGACCTCGATATCTTGTCGGCCGATCGTAATGACTTCGTCCACCGTGCGGTCACCGATAACTTCGCGCATGGCCGCTTCCGATAAATCGCGCAGGGTTTGGGCGGGATTACGGACATCGAACAAATACTGTTTGGGATCGTCGATGCGGTATTGCACGACCCATTCCACGAGCGCGGCGTTCAAATCGCCGGTAACCATCGACCTTTCTTCGCCGGCGTCTTTGGCCGGCTGGTCGACGTTTGTATATCCAGAAGTGAAGAAGCCGAACTCGAGCTTCAGCTGCCGGCGCGTCGGCAAGACTGTGACCTGGTCGATGCCGAAGGGGAGCTTGAAGTGCAGACCTGGTTCGACCGTTTTCAAGAACTTCCCAAAACGCAGAACGACGGCCTCCGATTCCGCCTGGACCGTATAAAACGATGTCCACGTCAGGATGATCAGAAGAATGATCGCGGCGATGCTGGCGATCGTCCGCACTGGAATGCGTGGCATTCGCGGCATCTGAAAAGTCTGAATGGCGGGCGGCTGGTTCATCGGGAACAGTTCTACTGCGTCTGTGAAAGCGTAGACGGGCCGCCTGCCCCCGGGAAAGCTGAAAGTGCGAAATCATGTGTCAGGCACGCCGCCCAAACCGCGGATCAGGCAAACGGATGACTTTTGGGTCTGGCTGCGACGCTGTAGGACGAAAGCCTTTGGGTATGCCTTGATCGATTGGTAGGAAAAATAATCATTGACTTACAAAATCAATTTGGCATACTTCTGGGAAATGAAGAACTCGACAAACAATGAGACGGTGTCTTTCACGGTGAAAGGGCAGGTGGTAATCCCACGAAAGATTCGCCGGGAATTTGAGATCGAAGAGGGGACGCAGGCGATCGTGCAGACGACGCCCAACGGGATTTTGCTAAAACCAATCACTGGCAAGTACATCCGCAGCTTGCGCGGCAAGTATAAGCACCTTGATCTAATGAAGGGATTGACGGAGTCACGGAAGGAAGATCGACAACGCGATTGGTGAGATGGCGACCAAGGTCCTTGATAGCTGGGCGCTCATCGCGCTGTTCAACGAAGAATCCGCGGCGGAAGACGTCGAGAAACTTTTGCACGCGGCGACAGCTGGTCGTCACACGTTGCTCATGCATGTAATCAACTGGGGCGAGATTTACTACACGACGATGCGTCGCGGCGGAGAATCTGCGGCCAAGTCAGTTGCAGCAGATATCGGTCAGATGCCCATTAATATCGTCGAATCGGCAAACTTCGAGCTCGTTGGACGAGCCGCAGCATTCAAAGCGACGAAAAAACTTTCCTACGCGAATTGTTTCGCGGCCGCGTTGGCGAAGCTTCGTAGGGCTGAATTCGTCACCGGCGATCCAGCATTCAAAACGATGGAAGGCGAACTAAAGATCAGTTGGCTCACATGAACGCTGAACAATCTCTCACTGGTTCGAACCCAGTATCGCGCACGGTTTTGGGCTTTGATTTCCTTTGATCCGTTCGTTAGGGGTTAATGGTCACTCCGGGCCCGCGGCGAACTGGTCCTGGTCTTGTTCGGCAAATGCGAGCGTGAAAGCGATCCGAACCAATTCAAAAAGGCGCAACATTCAGTCTCGGTCCGAGCAAATGTTAAGCGCTAGTTTGATTAGGGAGAATGAGAAACCGGGGATTGCCAGCTGGGGCTTGCTCTTTGATCGCGCGCCCGACGGTGGCTGGCGGACGATTTGCCTTGCAGCAAAACGCCGGCGCCGCTCCGCCGTGGGCGCAAAATGTGCAAGCCATTTTCATCCTCAAAAGCCTCTGGCGCTTTGCGCAGGCCATTGATAATGAGAAGCAATGAGCCGGAAGAAACCACAATCAGTCCAGCAAGCCAAATCATGTTTCTTTAAATGAGCATAACATGTGCCTAGTGGCAAGTGACTCGTCAGAGCTCTAGATGTTGTGGCGTTTGGACCGAAACGATGACAACTCACGCGGTTTGAATTCCGGTTTCCTTACAATGCGGTCGTAAATTTGAACACTCCAACGGCGTGGCAACGCGATGTCGATCAGACACCGCTGGCTTCACCAAAAGCGCCGGCAGGAACGCAGGGCTCCTTTTTTCCTTGATTGGCTAGAGCAGGGGACGCCCTACTGGCAGGACGTTGGGCGTCGCAACGTCTGTCTCTACCGGTCCCCCGAGGAGCTCGAGCAGGACTTTGATTCGCTCCCCGGCCGGGAGCACGCGCGTAACAACTGCTTCCAAGCCACGCAACGGGCCTCCCGCAATTCGGACCGACTGGCCCACCTTGATGTCAGGATCTACCGTCACGGTCTCGTCTTCGCCGGCTTGTTCCTTCAACG
>QHOI01000036.1 GCA_003218705.1 Verrucomicrobiota bacterium
AAGCGAATCAGACCAGCGCCGAATCGAAATGGCCTACGATTTCCTCCTCCGACTGCGCACCGACCTGCATTACTTCTCCAAGCGCGCGGCGGACGTCCTCCATCTCAATTTGCAGGAGGAGATCGCGCGACGCCTGCGGTATCGGGAAAAGAATGGCCAGCGCGCGAGCGAAACGTTGATGCGCGATTATTACAAACACACTCGAAATATTTTTCGCGTGACCGAACGCATTACCGAGCAGTTTGCCAGTGGTTACGCGACCAGCGGCACCCGCGCGCTTTTTACTTTTTTACCGCTGCGGCGGGGCACCGAAACGAAAGTGGGATCATTCTCCGTTCGTCATGGCCAACTTCACCCTGATCGGCGAGATCTATTCAAGACAGATCCATTGCAGATGATGCAAGCGTTTCAACTCGCGCAGGAGCACAACGTCGATTTTAGCCCGGAGTTAGAGGATCTCACCAGCCGCGCGCTCGGCCAGATCACCCGCACTTATCGCTACGCCAAAGCGCCGCGCGAAATTTTCAAAGAGATCTTGTCCAGGAAAGGCGAGGTCGGCCGCACGCTCCGTCTCATGCACCGGGTCGATTATCTCGGCCGTTATATTCCGGAGTTTGGCCAGCTGACCTGTCTGGTGCAGCATGAATTTTTTCACCGCTACACCGCGGACGAACACACCCTTCTTTGCATCGATAAGCTCGATGCATTGATTCGAACAAGCGATTCGAAGTTGATCGCTTATCGTCATCTCTTCGAAAATTTGGAAGACCCTTTTGTTCTTTATCTCGCATTACTCTTGCACGACACCGGGCGAGCCGTCGGGGCCCGGCCACATTCGGAAGCGAGCGCTCTTTTCGCGCAACGTGTGGCCAAACGTCTTCAGCTTTCGCCCGAGCAAAGGAAGGCGCTCATCCTTCTAGTCGATCATCACGTCACGCTCTCCAACACCGCACAGCAACGAAATCTCGATGATCCGACGACGATTGTTGAGTTCGCCAATGTTGTTCGGAACCAAAAAAATCTCCACGCGCTAATGCTGCTGACGCTGGCCGACGGTCAAGGCACGAGCGGACAAAGTTGGTCGGATTGGAAGGAATCGCTCGTGTGGGAACTTTTTCACGCCACTTCGCAATATCTCGCAGACCAAAAATCTTATTACGAGCAAACCAAGATTGAGCGGGAGTCTTTAGAAGCAGCGGTAGCGGCTAGGTTGCCGCCTGATTTTGCGGATGAAATCGAAGCACATTTCGAGTTTATGCCGGACAATTACTTCCGCGCGTCTGACGTTCCAGAAATCGTGAAGCATCTCCGCTTGTTTCGATCTTTCTTCGAGAACGCGTCGGCCGAACACGACCGCGCGCTTGCGCCGGCGACAAGTTGGGAAGCGTTTCCGCAATTCGGTCACAGCGCCGCGTCCCTTTGCACATGGCCCCGTCAGCACCTTTTGGCCAAAATCGCCGGATCATTTTCCGTTGTTCCGCTCAATATCCTGAGCGCAGACATTTTTCCCCGCGAAGACCACACCATTCTCGCCATTTTTCGAGTGTGCGATATGAAAGGAGGCGCAGTGACCGAAGGGGGCGATCGCGAGCTCGTGGAAAAGACGCTGCGCGACGCGCTGCTGGTTGATGCTTTCGAGTTTGCGCCGTTGCTCGAGCAGGCGCGTGACAAGATTCAACATCAACGACTGCAGGAACTGGAATTTCCCGCGGGAATTGCAATCGATAACAGGGCGCATCCCACCTACACACTGGTCCAGATTGAAGCACCCGATCGCGTTGGTCTCCTTTACGATTTGCTGACCGCGCTTGGACAGGAAGGAGCGAATATCGTTCTCTCGCGTATCAGCACGCAAAAAGGCGCTGCGATCGATACATTTTATATTACCGATAGCGCAGTCCACGCTAAAATTACCGATTCACACCGGATCGCGGCCCTGCAGCGGCGTTTGCGCTCGGCTGTTTTAGGCGGAGCCGCCAAATAATTGACGCGGTGAATGAGCTGGCGCACTTGGGCCGGATGCTTATCGTCCGGCGATTCGAATGAACGCGCTCATTCTCGCCGCTGGATATGCAACACGGCTTTATCCGCTCACGCTGAACAAGGCGAAGCCGTTGTTAGAGGTCGGCGGAAAACCGATCATCGAGTGGCTTTTGGACAATCTCGCGGATGTTCCCGGCCTGGGCACGGTTTACATCGTGACCAATGCCAAGTTCGCCAGCGATTTTCAAAACTGGGCCAATGCCTACCAGGGTCAGCATCCTAAGATGACGATCAAAATCATCAACGACGGATCAAAGAGCGACGATGATAAATTAGGCGCGATCGGCGACATCAATCTGGTCTTGATGCGGGAGAATTTGAGCAATGAGGATTTGCTCGTCATTGCCGGCGACAATCTTTTCCAACAACCGCTCAGGGACTTTGTGAACGCGGCCAAGCACTCGGCGGCCACCGTCGCTGTCCACAACGTCGGGAACCTCGAAGCGATGAAAAAATACGGCACCGTGACCGTGGATAAAAATGGCGTGATCACAAATTTCGAAGAGAAGCCAGAGAAACCGAAGAGCACACTGGCCGCGGTCGCGCTCTATTATTACTCCCGCGAAGTGCTCCCGCTCTTCACGACTTACTTAGCCGCCGGTAATAATCCGGACCAGCCCGGTCTTTTCTTGCAATGGCTCTACACCCGCAAACCGGTCAACACTTTCGAGATCAAGGGACGCTGGCTCGACATCGGCAGCAAAGAAACACTCGAAAACGCGGACAAGATTTTCGCGAAATTGTAGAGGCCGCTGCCCTCAGCGGCAGCGTTGAAAAACAAATGGCCGCCGAGACGGCGGCCGCTACAGCAGGATGTCGATCCTATTTTAGCCGGCCTTCGTCGAACTCGATCAGGTCGAAGTAGGTCCGGATATCTTTGCGCCCGGCCCCGCCCGATTGTTTTAGAAAATGACTGAACCGCGCTTTTTTGACGGCAGTATCGGGATGCCGTGAAATCATCGCCTGGTTCCAATGTTCGATCTCCTCATTCGAATGTTTTACGCAGCTCTTTTGGACCCAGCTCAAGATTGCATCATCACTTTCCAAGCGATGGACAGCTTCTTCGAAAGCATCGCCCTCGATTTTGAGAAAGCTGAGGAGATGCTTGTCGAATCCGACTGTTTTGTAGTTGTAACCGTCGAGCAAGCCTTTGCGCTGGAGCTTCGCCTTATCAATTAAACGCGGGAGATGAACGTAGCCGCCGAGCTTTTCGTACGGACTGCGCGGATGCAGTCTGCGCATGGAGGAAAAGACTAAGTTGCGTGCAAGGGCTGCGTTGCGCCCAGCGGCACCTCTGACTCGGCTTTCTTCTCGGCCGCTTTCGCTTCCGGTAACAACTCGCCCTGGGTGAGACCGGCCTGACCAATCACAAGTTGACCCGAAAACATTCCGCCTTTCTCGATCGCGATTGATTTTGCGGTCACGTTGCCTTCCAATGTGCCGGTTTTGTGAATCGTGACCGAGCCAGTGGCCACGATTTCGCC
Organism: Verrucomicrobiota bacterium; assembly: GCA_003218705.1. Classification (GTDB taxonomy): domain Bacteria; phylum Verrucomicrobiota; class Verrucomicrobiia; order Chthoniobacterales; family UBA10450; genus AV40. Next base: position 3,528 of record QHOI01000036.1, read on the forward strand.
GGACATGCGGCCCTTGATGTCGATGTTGGTCACCCTCACCCGCCGAAAGCATTGAATGTCCGATTTTCGCTCAACAATCAGGTGTTGAGCGCCAATGCGGCCGGGAATTTTCCCGACCAGGTCGATCGTCATCGAATCTTCGCACTCAAGATTTCCGCGCACTTTCCCTTCGATGATGGCCGAGTTACAAATCACACTTGTGCTGCTGAGATCGCCCTTGCTGGTGAGGTGGACATCGCCGCGAGTGCGAATCGTGCGACTGAAGCTGGTGGTGATTTTGTAATCGCGGAGATCGATGTGCGCGCTGCAACCGGGACAATTGGTCGAGGACGCGGCATCGCTGACTTCATGTTTGCGTTTGCATTCGAAACACGAGACAAGGCGATTGCGTTGCCGGCTCCAAATGCCTTCGAACTTGCGATGAACGGGTGATTCTTCCGGCGCGGATGATTCGTCCTTAAGTTTCAGTCCCGGCTTGGGCGCTGAAGGTGAAAAGGAACGACCGCATTGCCGGCAGATGGTCGATTTCGCCGCCACATATTCCATCTGCTTAAAGCCACAGTGCGGGCATTCCACACTGGCCTTGGCAGGCGACGACTTGATCACTAGTTCAGTAGGCGAGGGTCAAAAATTAACCGCGAGCCGCGAAGGCAGGCTTGGCTGACTCTTCGTGGCGAACAACTTCTGGCCGGCTGCTGGATGCTGCTTTGACACTCATCCCGCTGGAAACTTCCGATTTCCCGATAAAGGTGGCGCCTTCTTCAATGATGAGGCGGGCGGCCTTCAAATCTCCCTGAAGCGTGCATTTCGACTTCAATTCGCAACGCTCGCTCACGGTAATGTTCCCCTGCACCTTGCCGTAAATCGTGATCGACTTTGTTTTGACTTCGGCGCGGATGTCTGCGTTTTCGCCGACCGTCAACGCCCCATCGGAATTAATTTCGCCTTCGACTTTACCATCGATCAAAAGTTCCTTTTGGAACTTGATCGTGCCTTTGATTTCGACGTCGCTGGAAAGGACGTCTTTGCCGGAATGTTCAGCCATAAACTTTTTGTAATCGCTTGTTGATGTTTTCGGTTCGTCGCCGTCGGCGGCTCGGTTGGAATCATCATTCCCCGAACTCAGCGATCCTTCTCCGATCGACGAGATCGTTCTCTGCGGGATGAATTTTCTCAACACGCGTTAGTATTGTAATGGTTATTCACATTGTCAACGGGTTCGAGGGCGAAAAGCCAACTTTTTTACAATTTATCTGCAAATCGGAACAATTTCCCCGTTCCGTTTTGCCCAGAAAACACTAGAAAATCCGGTCCCTGGCTTGGACTCCGGTCAAGAACACCGCACAGCGGCTGGCCCGGAACCTGAATGCCGAGGAGATCAGCGGAATTGCGCGCCACCCGCTCCCATTCATAGCCTAAAACCCATTCCGCTCGCCGATTACGGAGGATTTCGCGCGCCCCGAGGAAATCCGTTGCCAGAAAGAAACGCGCGCTGTCAGCCGTGCCAGGCAGAGCTTCGTGCGAACTGCCGGCAACGCCGGGTTGACCCGACCAATACGCAATCGATGGCGACAGCCACCACGGTGCGAGAAACGGATGCGTTTGCTCCGAGCGAATGGCGACGGCCAGTTCTCGCAATTGTTTCGATTCATCTCGACGCTCGATTCGACCCGAAAGCGCGACTTCGTTAGGCCAAAGCCGCGCATCCCAGAATTGAAGCAGCGGCAAGATCGACAAAACAAACGCCGACCACACTGCGGCCCGGGATTTGATCGGCGCAAGCAGTCCTGGCAATACGATGACAAAGATTGCGACGAAAAAGTAACTCCAGCGCGCCTGCCAAATCGTCAGCAGAAATGTCGCGACAAGTAAGAGCGCAATAAAACGTGGCGGCGCGATGCGCATGCGAAGCGATTGCCAAATCAGAACCGGTGCGATGACGATCATGTAGCCGGCCCAAGCAAACCAGATTCGATCCAACGGCGAGACATGCCTGAGTTCACCAATCGTGCGCGACCAATTCTGGAATAACTGACTCGATTGAAGGATCGCGAATGTCGGAACGCGCCGCTCGACCAGCAACGAAATCGAGACGATCGCTCCAAAGACGATCCAACCTGCTCGCCGATGCGAACCAAAAAGAAGATGGCGATCCTTCGTTAGGCCAAAAAGCAAAACAAGAACGAACAAGACAAGCGGCTCGTAAAACGAAACCCAAAGCGCCATGCTCCACGCCATTCCGCTAACGACGCTCCAATTTCGCGATTGGTCGGTTCGCAGACTCCACTCCGCACAGACGCCAATCGTGACGAGCACGATGAGCAACGATTGATGGTCGGGTCGTCCCAGTTCCGTTCCGTGAACCAAAATAGGACTAATGCCGTAAAGAATCAGCATGACCCAGCGATAATGAAGTGTCATTCGCCGGGACCACCACCAAAGAAACCAGCCGCCAACTAGCCCGAGAAATGGTGAGACCATAGCGCCGGCGAAATCAATTGGCTGCGCCGTGAACGGCTTGAGCAGGATCGACAATGAGACGATCAGATAATCGAGCGGCGCGGTGGTGTGTGGCGTGGTGCCCTCCGGAAAATTCTCGAAATCGTGTTGGCGAATAATCAGTCCGGGATGTTCCGCACACATTCGGGCGCGTGTCATCCGCGCATAACAGTCGGCATCGGTGAAATAAATATTTCCATCGACAAAAACGTCCTGATAATTCGCAGAGCGCGCAGCCAGAATTAGGGCGCTGAGAATTACGATCTCGAAAACGGCCAGACCAAAACGGGAGAATCGTTGCACAAGATCGACAATCGCAAATCGCCAATCGAAAATCGAAAATTAAAACCGCCCGCCTTCACTCTCGTTACGGCGTGGCAGCCCCGAAAGCTGGGCCCGCCTGGATTCGAACCAGGGACCAAGGGATTATGAGTCCCCTGCTCTACCGCTGAGCTACAGGCCCGTGTCTATTTTGGGAATTAGAACACAATCGACCGCTCGTGACCAACGCGACATATGGGCAAATTTTCGGGGCGGACACGCGACCATTAATTTTCAATACTTCGATTCCGTTAAAAATTATTTTACTTCGAGACAGGCGACGTTTCGGCGGCAGTCTGGACAAGTTTGGCGCTCTCGCGATGGCCGGCGTGTCCGGTCCAAACTCCGGTGGATTAAAATCCCGACGGGAATCACTTGCAGATTGTCCTCCCTGTCAAAGCATTCGAAAAACGGTTAGGCGATCGTTAGTCGATGCCATTGGAAAAGTAAAGGCCGGCCAGACACAAACTTCCATATGACGCCATGTGAACCGTGAAAGCGTGCAAAATGTTTACG
>QHOI01000037.1 GCA_003218705.1 Verrucomicrobiota bacterium
CGGCAAGCTGCACGTGCAACGAATCGACGTCCGCGTCCGAATAAACCGCAAGGGTGCGAATGCCGAGCTCCTTGCACGCGCGAATGACGCGCAGCGCAATCTCACCGCGATTGGCAATCAGGACCTTTTCGAACATCCGTTGCTCCCGCGAAATCGGCGAGCCGCACTCAATTATCGCACGCGGAAGAGGACCTGGCCGAATTGGACTGGTTTGCTGTTGTCGGCCACGACTTCGGCAATGACCCCGCTGGTTTCCGCCTTGATTTCGTTCATCACTTTCATCGCCTCGATAATGCAAACCACCGTGTCCTCGTTCACTTTTGTTCCAACATCGACAAACGGCGAAGCATCAGGCGACGCTGCCCGAAAAAAAGTGCCGACCATCGGGGAAACAATATCTGTGAGCGACGCGCTTTCCGCTGAAGTGGGAGCCGCTCCTGCCGATGCTGGACCGTTGGCCACCGCCGGTGTGGCTGTCGACGTCATAGTTGGTTGATCACCGACACCTTTTTGCAGTTTGAGACGGAATCCGTCCTTCTCTATCTCAAAAACGGAGAGATCGTTTTTCTTCATCAAGTCGATGATGGCTTTGATGTCTTTTAGGTCCACGGCGCAGCTCTCCTGGGAGATGAAAAGTAAGGCGTTTACGTAAAGCGGTTTTCCGAGCAAGGTCAAGTCAACGAATTGTAGCGGCGGTTTATTTATCGCGCCGTAGTCATCCCGTAGGTGGATGACCGGCGCGCTTTTTCAGCGATACGACATCGCCGCTCCAACGGCTTAATAGTTAGGCTAGTTTCAGGATCGAAATTTGTATGCTCCAACATATCGTTGACGATTTTCGAATCATCGACGAAACCGACGATTACATCGTGGTCGACAAGCCTCCGTTTCTCTTGACGCATCCAACCAAACCCAACCAGCGCACCACACTTTGGAAAGAACTGTGCGAACTGCTCGCGTTCGAGATCGCGAACGGCGGGCAGGTCTCAATCGTCAATCGTCTCGACCGCGAAACAAGCGGACTTGTCCTCGTCGCGAAAACGGCCGTGGCCGCGCGGCGGTTCGGATTGCTCATGCAAGAGCATCGTTTGCACAAAGAATATCTCGCGATTGTTTGGGGCTGGCCGGAATGGGAAACAGAAATTGTCGATGCTCCTCTGGATCGACAGGGCAAGCATCAAGCGTCAGCGATCTGGTTGAAGCAAATGATTCATCCTGATGGAGCGCCCGCGCTGACCGAGTTTCGAGTGGAAAAGCGTTTCAAAAAGCATGGCGCCGTTAATCACTCCTCGCCTGGCGCTTCGCGCCTTCCTCTCCCCTCGAGGGGAGAGGATAGCGGTGAGGGCAAAGCAAAACTCCATGGAGATAAGTTTGCTTTGATCCGCGCGATTCCCCGGACGGGGCGCACGCACCAGATTCGGGTGCATCTCGCCGCGCTCGGCTACCCGATCGTCGGTGACAAAATCTACGGACCTGATGAGAAGCTCTATCTCGAATTTATCGAGACCGGTTGGACCGTCGAGCTTGAACGTGAACTACTCCTCCCGCGTCACGCGCTTCATTCGTCCAAGCTCGCGATCGAAAATGGGCAGCAATGGACGAGCGCGCCGCCGGCTGAAATGTTCGCGCCGTTCTCTTAGAGATATTTCCAATTCTGCGGTTTGCCTTCGGCCAGCCACTCAATCGTAGTTCGCAATCGCCGCTTCCGCGTTTCATCCCGCTTCGCGTGTGTTATCCAGTCCACGTATTCTTTTTTGTGGCTGTAACTGAAATTTTCAAATGTCTTTCGCGCTTTCACATTTTTTTGCAGCGCCGCTTTCAAACTTGGCGGAACGTTTACCCTTTGTTTCGCACGCGATCGCGGACGCGATTTCCTAACGCCGGCTTCATTTAGTTCCGCAGCCTTCCGAACGTAGCCGGCCAAAGTTTTCGCATCGGGCAAATCGCTGATCGAAATGATCCGGCCGAAATGGCCCATCGCGCCTTTGTGTTTCGCCCCAAAGATCAGCGCGCCTTTCCAAAAACCAAAAACGCAATGCTCCTTGAACGCGGCCGTAAAACAAATGATTCCCTTGTGCTCGAAGAACGGTGAATTCCACTTGATCGTTTCGTCGACATCCGGACAACCGGCGTGGACGACTTTGCGCAAATGTTTCAGAATCGGACGGGCAAACGGCGCGGCGCGTTTAATGTAAGCGTCAACGCGTCGATCTTTACCAGCCATTCGATCTCTAGCTGTTTTCGCGCGGCGTTTGCGACGAGCTGGCTGCGGTATAGGCAAGCCGGCGTTTACGAATCAGCATCAGATTGCGGATGTAAATGATCGAATTTGGCAGATAAGCCAGGATCCCAACCGGATCGCGCCGGAAAAGAAAATACAGGAACATGATGATGCTGCCGGCGATACTCCAGTACCAAAACGATACCGGGATCACGCTTTCGCCCTGTCGTTCCGACGCCCACCATTGGACGAGAAAACGCATCGAGAAGGTGGCGGTCCCAATCAAGCCGAGAATCACGAGATAATTCCAGTCGAGGCCAAGAAAACGATGTTCGTGGCCGAACCACGTCGTGGCGATAAAGGATAGAAGGTTCATAGGTAATTTAGCTGCTCAGCATCATCATTTTTCGCCAACGGACGGATTGGCCGTGGTGAACTTGCCGAAAAATTCCAGGATAGCGTCGCAAACGTAATCGACATCTTCCATCGGCAGATCGCCGTAAATCGGGAGCGAAAGAATTTGCGTCACGACTTCTTCCGTCTTCGGCAAGTGCGGCAGGTCGGAATACATTTTGATGATGGCGGGCTGCTGATGGTTTCCTATTGGATAATGAATGCCCGTTCCGATCCCTTTCTCTTTCAAAAATTCCGCCAGCGCGTCGCGCTGCTCGGTACGGATGACATACATATGATAAACGGCGCGGGCCCATGGCCGTTCCGGTGGAATTTGGACGACGCCTTCCAGCCGGTCGTTATAACGCGCCGCAACGTCTCGCCGATGCTCGTTTAAATTGTCGACGTTACGCAGCTCGACCCGACCGATCGCAGCTTGAATTTCATTGAGACGAAAATTGTAACCAACGAAGTCGTGCACGTACTTTGATTTCTCGCCGTGATTGCGCAGCATTCGCAGTTTGCCTGCGAGAACGGAATCATTCGTCGTGATGCAACCGCCATCGCCCATCACGGTGAGATTTTTCGACGGATAAAACGAAAACGCGCCTGCGCCCCCGATCGAGCCGACGCGTTGGCCGCGATACTGCGCGCCAAAAGCCTGGGCGCAATCTTCGACCACCCAAAGCCCGTGTTTCTTCGCAGCCAGAAAAATTCCATCCATGTTCGCGGGATGCCCGTAAAGATGGACTGGAAGGATTCCGACCGTGCGCTCACTCATTGATGCCTCCAGAAGATCGACATCCATGCAGTAGGTCTCGTCGATATCGATGAAAACCGGCCGCGCGCCCCGATGAATCATCGGTTCAATTGATGGAAACGCGGTGTGCGATGGAACGAGAATTTCGTCGCCGGGGCAAACTCCCATGGCGTGATGCAGCATCAAAGCACCGGTCGTCCATGACGAACAAAGGACCGCTTCTTTCGTTCCGACGAAGGCCGCCAGCTCAGCTTCGAATGCCTCGCACTCCTTGCCGAGGATGTACCAGCCCGAATTGATCGCGCGCATGCCAGCCTCACGGACTTCGTCGTTCACGAAAACACGGGAAAGCGGGACCTTTTTCATTTCGTTTCGCCTCGGCTCATTCGGAGATGCCGGTTCATTTTCCCAACGAGAAGAATTCGTTTCACTTGTTGCATCTGTTACCGCTGATCAGCAAAGTCGTCATTTAGTGCGCAGCATTAGTTGGCCGCAATGAAATTGTCACGCAAGCTCCAGAAGTTACTTTCGACCGATTTCTTCGCCAGCGCGTTTGAACATCTCAGTCGCGGAACGCATCCCGTCAACAAACAGCGCATTTGGGAAACACTTGATCGCGCGCAGTTCGAGAAGCTGCGGGAGCAATATCCCTATCGGCCAGGCTCACCGCGGATCAACCGTTTCGAAGATGTTGTTTACTGGATCGAGATCAATATCGAGCGCGCCCAAGATCTTTGGCTCGATCGCGCGCCACCAATGCGAATTGTCGATCTTGGCTGCGGCGCCGGCTACTTTCTCTACGTTTGCAAATATTTCGGCCACGACGTTCTCGGCTTCGATACCGACAACGAGGCGCTTTTCCGCGCCACCACTGCGCTCCTCGATGTTGCCCGCGTCATCGGCCGGATCGAACGGCAAACTCCCCTGCCCGATCTCGGGGCGAAATTCGATCTCGTGACTGCGCACCGCATTTGTTTTCACCGGATTGGCCGCGTCCGCGACGGCGTTGAATGGTCGCCTGCCGATTGGGAATTTTTCATCAACGACATTCGGACGCGGTTCCTGAACGAAAACGGCCGATTGCTTCTCGACTTTAATCCGCGCCCGGATGGCTCCTCCTTTTTTACGCCGCGGCTGCGCGAATTCTTTTTATCGCAAGGCGCACGGATTTTTCGCTCGAAAGCGTTGTTGGGCGTGCATCCAAATCAAAGGCCGCGATTTAAATAAACAAACGTTTAAGGATCGCCCAATTTTGTAGAGGCGCCCGCCGCGGTGGGCGCCTGTTTGTTTAATTCGGTGCTTGATACAAGCACCCCTACATCTTCCAGTCCGAGCAATCCCACCCGAGCATTTGCTCGAGTTTCGTTATCTCGGCCGAGAACACTTCGGAAAGATATTCTCGCTCCTCCGCCGTTATCGTGCGCTCGTACGGAACAATGTTTCGATCTTTGTCACGAATGCGACGCAATGGTTTCACGCCAAGAAATTCGAAGACGCCGTCCAGTGTTTCCTGCTTTCGATCGCGAAAACCTTCGAATTTCACGAAGTGCACTTGTTCTCGCGGAAAAAATTTGAAGACCCGTTCGAGTTGCCCGGAATAAAAACCGCGATCGACATAGGCAAAGCGCCGCGATTCAATCGTCAACGGCTGCGCAATCCGTCTCGGTTCTTCTTTCAGCGCGTCCAGGAAACCGAGCGGCTCGCGGTCCTTGAAACGCTGCATGTTCCAATGCGCGAACGCGCGATCGATCGGATTTCGCAGCAAGATGACGAGTTTGATTTGCCGGTTGTAATTCCAAATCCGCTCCATTGCCGGTTTCCAATACAAATAACTCGGCGTGACTTCGCCGGCTATTGCCTGTCGCGCCGTCGCGAGGCGGAGGAGGGTCGATCCTGCGACCGGCCGAAACTGTCGATGCAACAGGTCGTAATCGACCGGTCGGGAAAAAATTCCGTCGTCGTCGAAGAAATGCAGCTCTTGCCGCTCTGGCAGCGCGATCTGTGGATGCTTTCTCAAGAAATAATGGAGCGCGGTCGTGCCCGACTTCTGCGCGCCCACGACGATGAAATCGAGCCGTTCAATCTTTCGACCTTTAATACCAAACACGTGTCCAATCGTGATACCGCTCTCGCTCGATGTCCACGGTTGAGTGCCCTCCAGCTCACGCGACAACTTTTTGTAACCAGTAAGGGCTACCTGCGGTCTTAGATATTAATGGTGCACGTTTTGGCAAGGTTGACCTCAGTGGCATTCGCGGTCGCCGAGTATGCAATTATTTTGATGGTCCTGCTTGTTCTGGGCGCTACTGCCATTCCTGGCCTCGTTCGCATCCGCAAGCGCGACTCGGGATTGCGGGCCTGACCGGCTTGTCGACGAGCGCGTCGCGATTATCGTGGCCGGATGCGAAACGTCGTCTCGCTTCTCTTTCTGTGTGTGTTGCTGACCAGCCTGAGCGATCGCGCATTTGGCGATGAGGGAATGTGGCTCTACACCGCGCCGCCAACAAAGCAGCTCAAAGAAAAATATAATTTCGAGCCGAGCAAGCAGTGGCTCGACCATCTGCAAAAATCGAGCGTTCGGTTCAGTTCCGGCGGGAGCGGTTCGTTTGTATCCGCCGACGGTTTGGTCATCACCAATCATCACGTCGGCGCGGATGCGCTCCAGAAATTCTCCGACGAACAGCACAATTATCTGCGCGACGGTTTGTACGCGCGGACGCGGGTCGAGGAAAAGAAATGTGTCGATCTCGAGCTCAACATCCTGATGTCGATCGAAGACGTGACTGCGCACGTGAATTTCGCAGTGAACTCAGACATGACGAGCGAGCAAGCTTCCGATGCCCGTCGCGGTGCGATTGCGACGATCGAGAAAGAAGGCAAAGACAAGACCGGACTGCGTTCGAACGTCATCACGCTTT